>JAUVMS010000317.1 GCA_030600135.1 Hyphomicrobiales bacterium
AACGCGGGACTTGATGAGGCGATCAGAGTGATGCCCCAACAGGCCACGTACCTGTCATGGCTCGATCTCCGACAGCTCGGGCTCGATGTGCCACAGCTAACGCACTGGCTCACCGCGGCTGGACTTGCTCTGAGTCCCGGCCACTGGTTCGGACGCGAAGGAGCCGGATTCGCTCGAATGTCGATAGCGGTCGAACCCGAGGTTGTCGCCGAGGCAATCGTCGGCAATGCGCGGCATGACGGCATTGGGATCGGAGAGAGCGGAACCTATGTACGCCGGCCAAACGACGAGCAAGCCTGGCTCGCCGATGCCGATCTCGGCGCTGGCGTCGAACTCGCCGACTGGGTCAATGTGCAATTGTTCGAGACGCGGCGGGAGGACGTCAAGCGTGTCACCGTGACGGTGCCTGGGGAGGAGCTGCTAGAGATCGTGCGCGCGCCCGATCGGCAAGGTCATACGCTCGCGGCCATCCCAGACGGCATGAAGCTCAAATATGTCAACGTGGTTGACCAGGTGGTGCGCGCCGCAAGCGCAATTGATTTCAGCGACGTGCGAAAAAGCCAGATGCAGGCCGAAGATGACGATGTGGCCACCGTCGTGATCGAGCTCGAAGGCGGGCTAGAAGCAACAATCCGCATCAAGCGGGAGGGGGATACGGCCTGGCTCGCGCTCGATGTCAGCGGCGAAGGCGAGGCGAAGAAGATCGCCGATGACATGAATGGGCGCACACAAGGTTGGGAGTTCTCTATCCCCAAGAGTCAGGTCAGGGAAATCCTCAAGCGCCGTGACGATCTTTTGGAGGACGTTTCCTCCTAGCCGCTTGTCGCGCGGTTTGATCGGCTTTTTGCAATCGGTCGCCTGGGTAAACCCACCTGACGGCGACGAAGATAAGCGCCGTAGACCAGCCAAACATCAAGAGGCCGTTCGCGGCCTCGAACGAGGACAAGAGCCGCCAGTTTTCGTCGAGGGTGATGTCGCCGAAGCCGAGCGTGGTGAACGTCACCGTGGAGAAATAGACCGCCTGTTCGAGCGTGCCGACCGCGCCAAGTGCAAGATAGAGGATCGCCCAGGTCCAAACCTCGGCGATCATGGCAAGGAACATCCACAGCACGAACACCGCGAGCTTCAGCGTCGATCGTACCAAGGCTCTTGTGGGATGGCGCGCCAGGTGATCGTACAGACGCTCAATGCCAAATACTGTGAAGATGCCTTGAATGATGGTCGTAACCACGATCATCGCCGAGCCGAGGACGATCTGTGTGAGCACGTTTCCCCTTTCCCAAAATGCGTAGGCTGACGATTGCGCCTTAGCTGCGTTGGGCCTTCGGCCGCCCTACAGGCTTTGCTTTCCTCTCGCGCTTCGCCGCCTCGCGCAAGCGCTGGAATTGTACGTAGAGGAAGGGCACGAAGGCGACGCCGAGGATCGTTGCCAGCAGCATGCCGCCGAAGACGGTCAGACCGACCGAGACACGCGCGGCGGCGCCGGCGCCCGTGGCGAGCACCAGCGGCAGCACACCGAGGATGAACGAAAGTGCCGTCATGAGCACGGCCCTGAAGCGCAGCGATGCCGCGTGTTCCGCCGCGTCCACGATGGGGTCGCCCGCTTCGCGCCTTTCCTTGGCGAACTCGACAATGAGGATGGCGTTCTTTGCCGCAAGGCCGATCAGAAGCACGAGGCCGACTTGCGCGTAGGTGTTGAGGGCCACACCCGTCAGCTTGAGCGCGGCGACGGCGCCGAGCACCGCGAACACGACCGACAGCATGACTGAGAGCGGGATCGTCCAGCTCTCATACTGCGCCACGAGGAACAGATAGGCGAAGACGAAGGACAGCACAAAGACGGCGGCGCCCGCCTCGCCCGCCTTGACCTCCTCGTAAGACATGCCAGTCCACTCATAGGTATAGCCGTCCGGCAGGTCGCTCTTGGCCGTTGCCTGCATCGCGGCGATGGCCTGGCCCGAGCTATAACCGGTCGCCGCATTGCCGTTGACGATGGCCGAACTGAACATGTTGTAGCGCTCGATCGTCTCAGGGCCGAGCACCGACTTCACAGTAATGAGCGTGCGCAAGGGGACCATCTCGCCGTCCTTGCTGCGCACATAGAGCTTGCCAATGTCGCGGGGGTTCGAGCGCCGGTCGGCCTCGGCCTGCACGTAGACTCGGTAGACACGCCCGAACTTGTTGAAGTCGTTCACGTAGTAGGAGCCAATATTGGCGTTCAGCACGGTGAAGATATCCTCGATACTGACGCCTTTGGTCTGGGCCAGCTCGCGATTGACATCGATGAAGAGTTGCGGCGAGTTCGCCCCAAACGTGCTGAACACGCCCGTGACTTCGGGGCGCCCATTAGCGGCGTAGATGAAACCGTTCAGCACAGCCGACAGCGCCTGCGGCGGCCGGCTCTCGGTGTCTTGAAGCACGAACTCAAAGCCGCCGGTGTTACCCAGCCCGGGAATCGGCGGTGGCACGAAGGGAATGATCAACGCGCGCGATATGGCGGCGAATTTCGGCGCAACACCTTCCATGATGGCGCGTAAACGCAAGGTAGGCTCATCGCGCTCGTCCCACGGCTTGAGCACGGCAATGACGAAGGCGCCGTTCGGCACCACCGTTCCTTGCAGGAGGCTGTAGCCGCCGACCGACACGACATCGGCGACGCCGTCCGTTTCGGACAGGATCTGCTCGACTTCCGCCAAGACGGCTGACGTGCGCGGGAGCGCTGCGCCGTCGGGGAGCCGCACATCGATGAAGATCGCACCCCGGTCCTCGGGTGGGATGAACCCCGTCGGCAACGCTGTGCCGAACCAGGCCGTGGCGCCGAATACGGCCGCGACCAATGCCGCCCCGACGATCGTGCGCCGGATGAGCGCGCGGACAACCAAGTTATAGCCGTTGCGGGTCCGGTTGAGGCCGCTCTCGAACCAAGCGAACGGGCCGCGCCGTCTCTCGCGCGGCGGCTTCAAAATCGTCGCGCATAGCGCCGGGCTCAGCGTCAGTGCGTTGATCGACGACAGCGACACCGCGACGGCAATCGTGGCGGCGAATTGCTCAAACAGCCGACCTGTCAGGCCCGGGGTGAACGCGACTGGCACGAACACGGCAAGAAGCACGAGCGTGGTCGCGATCACCGGCGCCGTCACCTCTTCCATCGCTTTGCGCGTGGCATCGGCAGGCGCCAGACCGTCTGCCATGTGGCGTTGCACGTTTTCGACCACGACGATGGCGTCGTCGACCACGACACCGATGGCGAGGATAAGCCCGAACAGACTGATCGTATTGACGGTGAAGCCCATCGCGAGCAGCGCCGCGAACGTGCCGATCAGCGAGACGGGAATGGCGATGGCGGGTATCAGCGTCGAGCGCCAATCCTGCAAGAAGATAAAGACGACCAGGACAACGAGCGCGAGCGCCTGAAGAAGCGTGATCACCACCTCGCGGATCGAGGTTGCCACGTAGAGCGTCGTGTCATAGGTCACTTGATAGGCGAGATCGGCGGGAAAGCGCTGAGAGAGCCGTTTCATCTCGGCCTTGACGCGATTGGCGACATCGAGCGCGTTGGCGTCCGGAAGCTGATAGACTGCAAGCAGCGCTGCCGGTTTGCCGTTCAACTGCCCAAACCAGCCATAGTTCTCGGCGCCGAGCTCGACTCGCGCCACGTCCTTGATCTTGACGACCGATCCGTCAGTGTTCGCCACCAGAATGATATCTTCGAATTGCTGCACGTCCGCGAGCCGCCCTTGTGCCGTGAGCGTGTATTGAAACTGCTGGGAGGAGGGCGCCGGTTGCTGACCAATGGCGCCGGGCGAGGCTTGGATGTTCTGATCGCGGATCGCGGCGATGACGTCACTTGCCATCAACCCGAGCGTCGTCAACCGGTCCGGATCGAGCCAGATGCGCATGCTGTAGTCGCGGGCGCCGAGGATGTCGACCGAGGCGACTCCATCCAGTCTGGCCAGAGTGTCGCGCAAGTTGATCCCCGCATAGTTCGACAGGAAAATGTCGTCATAGGTGCCGTTTGGCGAGAACAGCGAGGTCACCATCAGCATGGAGGTGGACTTCTTCTCAGTGGTGATGCCTTGCCGCTTGACCTCTTCCGGCAGTTTCGGCGTCGCCTGCGATACGCGGTTCTGCACATTGACCTGCGCGGTGTCGCCATCGGTCTCGATGGAGAAGGTGACGGTCAGCGTATAGCTGCCGTCATTGGAGCTCTTCGAGGACATGTAGGTCATGCCCTCGACGCCATTGACTTCGGCCTCGATCACCGTGGCCACGGTTTCGGCAACGACCGTGGAGTCGGCGCCGGGATACTTGGCCGAGACCTGGACTTGTGGCGGCGTGAGTTCCGGATATTCCGCGACCGGCAGCGCGCCGAGCGCGAGCAGCCCGGCGATGATGGTCACGATGGCGATGACGAATGCGAATTTGGGGCGGGTGATAAAGAACGCGCTGAGCATGTCTATGGCTCGCTGTCGGGCGTGGCGTCATCCCCGGATTCGCTTCCAGGCGTAGAGTCATCCCCGGCTTCGCCTTGCGGCTCAATCGTCTCAGGCCCTTCGGCGGGTGAGCGATAGGCTGTCTGCACCTCTGCGCCGGGCCGTACCTTCTGGATGCCTTCGATCACAAGCGTTTCGCCTTCCGTCAATCCGTCGAGCACGACCACGCCGTCGCCAACCCGCTCGCCAGTTTTGACCGGGCGCGCCTCCACCCGGCCCTCGCCATTGACCACGAGCACGAACGGCCCCGCCTGGTTCTCCTGGACCGCCGCTTGCGGGATGACGATGCGTTCCTCCGGCGTGGCGCGCTTCAGGATCACGCTCACATATTGGCCGGGCACGAGGATGCGATCGGGGTTGGGGAACTTGAGACGGACATTGATTGTGCCGGTTGCCGGGTCGACTTTGTTGTCGACAACGTCAACCTCGCCG
>JAUVMS010000261.1 GCA_030600135.1 Hyphomicrobiales bacterium
AGAGCCCTTTGACGCCCGTGATGCTTGGTGTATGACCATTTGAAAAACAATCTGTGGTCGCGTTCGTCGCGACTGAGTAAGCCTTGGAGGTCGCCCACATGGCCAAGACCCTGTACGACAAGATCTGGGACGAGCACGTCGTTCACGAGCAGGACGACGGCACCTGCCTCACTTACATCGATCGACACCTTGTCCACGAGGTCACCAGCCCGCAGGCATTCGCCGGCTTGCGCATGACCGGGCGCAAAGTGCGTGCACCTGAAAAGACCCTTGCCGTGGTTGACCACAATGTGCCGACGACGGACCGCTCCGCTGGCATCGACGATCCTGAATCGAAAACCCAGGTGGACGCAATCGCCAACAATTGCGCCGAATTCGGGATTGAGTATTACAACGAGGTCGACCCCCGCCAGGGCATTGTCCACATCATCGGCCCGGAGCAGGGTTTTACCTTGCCCGGCACAACCATCGTTTGCGGCGACAGCCACACCTCAACCCACGGCGCATTTGGCGCGCTCGCCCATGGCATCGGCACCAGCGAGGTGGAGCACGTCCTCGCCACCCAGACCCTCATCCAGAAGAAAGCCAAGAACATGCGCATCACCGTCGACGGCACGCTGCCCGACGGTGTGACGGCAAAGGACATCATCCTTGCCATCATCGGCGAAATCGGCACCGCCGGGGGTACCGGCCACGTCATGGAATATGCCGGCGAGGCCATCCGCGCGCTCTCCATGGAAGGCCGCATGACGGTCTGCAACATGTCGATCGAGGGCGGTGCTCGGGCCGGCATAATCGCGCCGGACGAAAAGACCCACGACTACATCAAAGGCCGCCCTCGCGCGCCCAAGGGTGCCGCATGGGACATGGCCATGAAGCACTGGGAGACGCTGCATTCCGATGAGGGTGCCCATTTCGACCGCGAGGTGCGCCTCGACGTCGCCAATCTGCCGCCCATCGTCACCTGGGGCACCAGCCCTGAGGATGTCATCGCCGTCACTGGCGCTGTGCCCGATCCTGACGCCGTCGAGGACGAGGGCAAGCGCGCCTCCATGCGCCGCGCGCTCGAATACATGGGGCTCACGCCCGGCACCAAGGTAACCGACATCACGCTTGACCGGGTGTTCATCGGCTCCTGCACCAATGGCCGCATCGAGGACCTGCGCGCCGCCGCCGCCATCGCCAAGGGCAAGCACGTGAGCGAGAGCGTCCAGGCTATGATCGTGCCGGGCTCTGGGCTCGTGAAGGAGCAGGCCGAGGCCGAGGGTTTGCACGAAATATTCTCCGCCGCTGGATTTGAGTGGCGCGAGCCGGGGTGCTCCATGTGCCTCGCCATGAACGCCGACAAACTCCTGCCGCAAGAGCGCTGCGCATCCACCTCCAACCGCAATTTCGAGGGCCGCCAGGGCCGCCAAGGCCGCACCCACCTGGTCTCCCCTGCTATGGCCGCCGCCGCCGCAATCGCCGGCAAGTTCGTCGATGTGCGGGAGATTGGGTAAGGCTTGTCGATCATTGGGGTGCACTGGCGCGTTTTGTCGGTGAGTTGGCGGTGCCCGATTACTCAGGCTGAAACTGGTCCTCGATCCAGTCCGTCAGCTCGTCTGCATTCAGCTCCCCTTTGGCCAGTCGCATCATGATCTGGTAGGCAGCCTCTTCGGTCACGTCGAGCGTCTGATCGTTCAACCGCAAGGTCATCGCCATCACGGTGAATGCAATGAGCTTGTTGCCATCGACAAAGGCGTGCGCGGTCGCAAGGCCGTGTCCAATACGAGTTGCGATTTCGTAGATCGACGGATCGTCTTTGTAGGCAATCAAGTTGTCGGCGCGTGTCAGCTGCGCCTCAACAGCACCTTGATTGCGAATGCCGGGGATCCCGCCAAACTCTTCGATGAGGCGCTCATGGGCGCGGATCACGAAACCCACCGTTGGGTTGATATCGCTCACTTGGCCAACCGGGATGCCCCGCATCGCCTCCATCACACGAAATGTGTGGCAGCATTGCTATGGTCCGTCTGGTGTCGCGGCAGCGTGAGACGTTTTTTGCAACAATTGTAACGTTGTAGATGTGTAACATATTGAAAAATATTGGTTTAGTACGATTTTTTGACAAAATGAAAAAACCGTACTAAAAGAATCGACGAAGTTAGGACAAGCAATGTTCAAAGAGCTAGATGGAGATCAGATCAGGGTTCAAACCAACGCCACTCAAACGTTCGAAGGTTGGCGGGAAGTTAACCATGTCTTTCGGCACTCTTACCAAGGCCGCATGAATTGGAGCCGCGTGAACGAAACACAGTATCTATATCGCATCAATGGCACGGTTAGAAAAAGCCTCGGCCCTAGGTCCCCTGAAACCGAGAGGATAAAAGAAGAATACGTCGGGCAACGAAAAAAGCTGCGCGATCGACGAAATCGGCTATGGGCAAAACTGAAGGAGTTGGCGCCGATCAATCGAGCTTATCGGCTTGGTCGGATCCCAAAGATCGCGGCCGATATTCTAAGAGCTCTCGACAACCAACAATTAATGGGTGATCACCTGATCGTCGTTGGTACGCATAGCTTGTACGCCTACGAAGCAGCCGCCGGGATACATATTGACGGGAACCTCATAGCCACAACGGACATCGACCTTCTTTGGGATGTACGTCGCCGCTTGCGCCTTGCCTTGTTGGATGCGCCAGAAGCGGGGGTACTTGGTGTATTAAAAAAAGTAGACAAAAGTTTTGACAAGACCCGAAACGCGTTTCGCGCAAGGAATGATGATGGGTACCTAGTCGACCTAATTCGACCCATGCAGCAGAACGAGATCTCGACACAAATTAGAGGCGTAGGAGGGGAAAGCGATCTAGAGGCAACGGCTATCACCGGCCTCCAATGGTTAATGAACGCACCGCGATTCAACCAGATTGCAATTGGCGATGATGGTTATCCAGCCTTCATTAGTTGTGTGGATCCCCGCGCGTTTGCGCTCTACAAGAGATGGCTCGCAGAAGATGCAAAAGGCCGAGACGCTGCAAAGCGACGTCGAGATCGGCAACAGGCGATAGCGGTCGCGAAGATTGCTCAAAACAACCTCGGACTAAGATTCTCAGCAAAGGATCTGACAGCACTTCCGCTCCGGCTCACACTACATGCAAAGAAGTTAGCGGCCAGTGCCTCCAGGTGAAGGTTCGTTGGATGGAGCAACACGTTCGCATCAATGTAGACGGAACGGACCATGAAGGTAATTTCGAAAAAGCCTTCGGGCTCTCAATGGACCAGATGCTTGAGATGCAGACTTGGTACGATGTTCACGCCATGCGGAACAAAGAGCACGAGATAACGGTCGATCGTTACGAGGCCGCCTAGCAGGCTGTTAAAACCCAAGAGCATCGACGCACGCAACCCGCACAATCCGATTTCTTGCAGACCTCTCCTTTGTTTGCAGCCTGCATATTGTCATCGATGCCGCACAGCCAACCGGTGAACTCAGCAAATGGAAAACGGACTCTACCTTGCCCGCCTACTCGCCCGCTCCCTTTAGCACCCAGGCGTTGAGCCGGGCGGCAAACTTGGCCGGATCGCTCGGCAATTCGCCCTCGAGAACCCGCGCCTGATCGAGCAACAGCCAAGCCAAATCGGAAAATTCTTCCCCCCGCGCGGGCGCCATACGGTCGCCAAGCGCTCCGAGCAGCGGATGGTTGGGATTAATCTCGAGAATTGGTGCTTGGCGCGCAGCCTGATCCTGGCGGGCGAGGATCCTGTCGAGCGCCCGGTCGGGCCCCTCCGTCGGCGCCACCAAACAGGCCGGACTCTCGACCAGCCTGCTCGAAACCTCGACCCCGCCCACTGCCTCGCCGAGCGTCTCCTTGAGCCGCTCTATAACCGGCGCAAGATCGTCTACTGCGGGAGCTGCGACGTCCGTGCCGCTTTCCGCCATATCGATGTTGGAGAGATCGGCGTCGCCTTGCGTGATCGACTTGAACGGCTTGCCATCGAAACCGAGTGCGTTCGTCACCCAAAAGCTGTCGACCGGATCGCTGAACAATAAAACCTCGATCCCACGGGCGCGAAATCCTTCAAGCTGCGGGCTTTGGCGAAGCAAGTCCTGGTCCTCGCCGGTGAGATAGTAAATCGCGGTCTGGTTCTCCCGAAAGCTCTCCACATACTGCTTGAGCGATCGCCAGGCGTCGCCACTTGTCGTGCGAAACCGTGCCAGGTTGAACAGAGCGTCGCGACGCTCTGGGTCCTCGTAAAGTCCTTCCTTGATGACCGGACCAAATGTTTCCCAGAGTGAGATGTAGCTATCGGGATCCTTGTCGGCGCAGCTCTTGAACTCGTTGAGAACACGATTGGTGACGGCCTTGCGAATGGCCTGCACCGTTGGATTGTTCTGTAGCATCTCACGCGAAATGTTGAGCGGCATGTCCAGGCTGTCGACCACGCCGCGCACAAACCGCAAATAAGCCGGCAGGAGTTCGGCGTCACTGGTGATGAACACCCGCTTGACATAAAGCCTGACGTGACCCGACCTGCTCGGTTGATAGAGATCGAATGGGCGAAACGTCGGCACGAACAACAAGACGGCGTATTCGTTGCGTCCCTCCGCGCGATAGTGGATGGTGAGAGCCGGTTCATCGAGCGCCCCGCCCGTGCTGCGATAGAACTCGCGGTATTCGTCCTCGCTGATCTCTTCTTTGCGCCGGTCCCAAAGCGCGCTTGCCGTGTTGATCTGGCGATCCCCAAGCCGAACCGGAAAAATAATGTGATCCGAATAGGCCCGAACCACGCGTTCGATCTCATGCTCCTCGAGGAAGTTCATTGATTGTTCATTGAGCGTGAGGCGCACCGCTGTGCCGCGACCGATCGAGGCCGCTTGTTCGTCCGTTGCCTCCGCGATCGTAAAACCTGAGGCACCATCCGAAGCCCAGGCGTAGACCTCATCGCTCCCCGCCTGGCGGCTCAGCACTTCGACATGCTCAGCCACGATGAAGGATGAGTAGAACCCGACACCGAATTGGCCGATGAGCTTTGTCCCGTCCTGCGCCGATTCGAGCTGTTCAAGGAACGCCTTCGTGCCCGAGCGTGCAATCGTGCCCAGATTGTCGCGCAACTCGTCGTGATCCATTCCCATGCCGTTGTCGCTCACGGTGATGGATTTTTGCGCTTTGTCGATGCTGATTGTGATCGCCAGCTCCAGCTCATCACCCAATAGCTCGGGTGCCGTTAGTGCTGCATATCTGAGCTTGTCGCAGGCATCCGACGCATTTGAGATCAGCTCGCGCAGAAAAATCTCTTTTTCGGTATAGACCGAGTGCACCATGAGGTGGAGAATGCGGGCCACTTCGGCCTTGTATTCGTGCGCTTCCGGGCCCTCGCTCGGCTCGTTTGTTTGCTCGGCTCTCTCGTCGGTCATGATGCTTGCCTCATCCCGGTACTAATTGTTGAGGCGAGTTAGGCGAGCTGCGCAGCAAAATCAACCGGCCAATAAGGTTTGCTGGTCCAAACCGAGAGGCCGAGCCGACTTTCGCCATATAAATTTTTGATTTTCTTGAGAAAGATGGCCCGGTCCTTAGAGAAGACCCCGGGGGGGCTGGGGGGCTGAGATTTCCGAAGCCCTCACATGGACCGGGCCGAGAGGCAACAATTGAGAGTCTACGTCCGTTTGGGGCGCACCCAAGGCTCAAATCTGGCAACTTCAGG
>JAUVMS010000292.1 GCA_030600135.1 Hyphomicrobiales bacterium
GGTGACCAACGAGGAAGTGACAGCCGAGCAACTCGGCGGCGCGAGTGTTCATACAACCAAATCATCGATTGCCGACAAGGCCTACGAGAACGATGTCGAGGCGCTCCTGCAGATGCGCCGGCTGATGGACTTTCTACCCTCCAACAATCTGTCGGGTGTGCCTGAGCTACCGACACAGGACAAGCCGGGCCGGATCGAGCCGTCACTCGACACCCTCGTGCCGGACAACCCGAACAAGCCCTACAACATCAAGGAACTCATTCATAAAATCGCCGACGAAGGCGACTTCTTCGAAATCCAGGAGGCTTTTGCGCAAAATATCGTGGTGGGCTTTGCCCGCATGGCGGGACGGACCATAGGCATCGTCGCCAACCAGCCAATGGTCTTGGCGGGCGTGCTCGATTCCGATGCAAGTCGCAAAGCGGCGCGCTTTGTCAGGTTCTGCGACTGCTTCGCGATCCCGATCATCACGTTCGTGGACGTACCCGGGTTCCTGCCGGGGACGGCGCAAGAATATGGCGGGCTCATCAAACACGGTGCCAAGCTGCTCTTTGCTTATTCCGAAGCGACCGTGCCAAAGGTCACGGTGATCACGCGCAAGGCCTATGGCGGGGCTTATGACGTGATGTCGTCAAAGCATATCCGTGGCGATGTCAATTATGCCTGGCCGACGGCCGAGATCGCCGTTATGGGACCAAAGGGGGCGGCCGAGATCCTGTTTCGATCCGAACTCGGCGATCCGGAAAAGATCCAAGCGCGCATTGCCGAGTACGAGGACCGCTTCGCCAATCCGTTTGTCGCGGCCGAGCGGGGCTATATCGATGAGGTCATCTTGCCGAGGAACACGCGCAACCGTATCTGCAGCGCACTCAACATGCTGCGCAACAAGACGGTCGAGAATCCCTGGAAGAAGCACGACAATATCCCGCTTTGAGCTGGATTGCGCAGACTGTTGGGCGACCTTGGCCGGCCGTGCGATTTGCGTCTCTCGGCACACCGTTTCGTTGCTAGGAGATTGAGCTATGGTCGCGCAGGTCAGCGCGAACGGCATCGCACGTTTGGGTCAATCCAAGACAATGCGACCACTGACTTTATGATTTTGGTAATGGCTGGCGCTTAGGCTCGATTCGACTGAAAGCGGTTTTGGACGAGGCGGGCAATGGGCGGCGCAAATTCGATTAGTCTCGAGGCTATTCTCGATAGCGGATGTGTGACCGAGGACAATGTTCTGCGCCTGCGGCACGCGTTCTTCCAGGATGGTGATATCTCGCGCCACGAAGCCGAGACGCTTTTCGACATCAATCGCAGTTGCACAGAACAGGATGATGGCTGGCCGCAGTTCTTCATCGAAGCGCTGACCGATTTCATCGTCCACCAAGAGCAGCCGCAGGGTTATGTCACGGTCGAGAATGCCGACTGGCTGATTGCCCGGGTCTTTGAAGACGGTCACGTGGAAACGCGCACCGAGTTCGAGCTGGTGATCAAGGTGCTCGACGAGGCGCGATGGAGCCCGGACCGGCTGGTGAAGTTTGCACTCGACCAAGTGAAAATTGCGGTGGTCTCTGGTGCCGGACCATTGCGGTCCGGTAGCGAGCTCAGTCCTGGTGTGATTGGTGGCGCGGAAGTCGAAATCCTGCGCCATATCCTCTATGCCTCGAGCGGAGACTGCAACATCGCCGTCACTCGTGCCGAGGCTGAGGTGCTGTTCGATATCAATGACGCCACGAGCGAGGCGGAGAACGATCCGTCGTGGAGCGATCTGTTCGTCAAGGCGGTGGCCAATCACTTGATGGCGGCGTGCGGGTATCGTGTGCCGCCGCGCGAAGAGGCGCTGCGCCTTGAGCGCTGGGTTGAAGAGCGTGATGGAACCCTCGGCTTTATGCAGAAGATGGTTTCAGGCGGACTCAGTGGGATTTGGAACGTCTACCAGAAACAGTCCGCTGAAGAGCGCGCCCTAGAGCGTCTGGAAGCGCAAAAACGCGAGATCATTATCGCGGAGGCCTTGACCGAACCGGAGGCCGATTGGTTGTCCGAGCGCATTGGTCGCGATGGCACATTGCATGAAAACGAGAAGGCGCTGCTCGCTTTCCTGCGCGACGAGAGCCCAGATCTCCACCCCTCGTTGGAACCGTTGATGAAGCAGCTGGCTGCTTAGACTACAACTTTCGGGTCGACGCGGATCGGCATCGCCTAGGCCCAAATGGTCCACTTCGGTCAGGCCGCGGCTGCCCGCGAGCCGAGCGGGGCATGAACCACCATCCTTCTCCCGACGCCGCGCAGCCCATGTTCGCCAACCAAGCGGCAACCGTCACCGATGCTGCCGACGAATTGATCGCTGATCAAAATCGGTTCGGAAAGCTCCTTGGTGAGCTGCTCCAAACGGACCACCTCGTTTACGGCGGCGCCAAAGACCGAGAACGTCAGGCGTTCGGGCACGCCCACGTTGCCGTACATGACCTCGCCCATGTGAAGTGCAATGCCGAACTTGAGCGGGTCTTTTGCAAGGGGGCCGCGGGCCTCATTGGCTTCCTTGATCCGGGTGTGAGCGTCGAACGAGGCGGCAAGTGCACGCCGACCCGCACCCACCAATTCGGCTTCGTCGTCAGATTTCGGAAAGATTGCGAGCAATCCGTCGCCGATGAAACTCAGAATTTCACCGCCTTCGTCGCGGACCGCGCCGCCGGTCGCATCGAAGTAGGTGTTGAGATTGTCGATGTAGTCCTGGGCCGGCAAATTGTCGGCCATCGCAGTCGAGCCACGCAGATCCGAGTACCAGATCGCTGCTTCGATCGCTTGCCCGTCGCCGCGCTTGATTTGGCCGTCGAGCACGCGCGCGCCGGCGTTGGGGCCAAGGTAGGTGAAGGCGACATTGCCCATGAGACGGGTTTTCATGGCCATCTTGCAGGCCACGGCCAGTCTGTCCTGGATCCGCAGCAGGGCATCGATTGTATCGTCAGAAAAGCCGTCCGCGGCATCGGTTGCCCACGAGCCGAGCATGCCGGAGCGCCGATCCGGGGTAAAGCCAACAACAAATGCCAGGTACTCCGTGACCCCTTCCTTCTTGAGGTCCTCGAGGATGGGAAAATCGTACTGCCCGGTCTTGTCGCAAATTCGTGCGCGCATGTAGTCGAGATTGCGCTCGATCATGTAGAAATGCGGGCTTTTCTTGAACATATCAGATGTGCCGCCCGGAACATGGGGGTAGCCCTGAACGGTGGTGCCGTCGCCGCGCGTCCAAGTGACGCCAATGGCACTGTTGAGTGGATGAAGAATGGTGAAGGCAAAGTGGCCGCGGACAAGCGGCAGACCGGCTGCGCGAAGCCGCTCACAACAGCCCATAACGATCTTTTCCAAGTCGTTTTCACCGAGTGCCTGAGTCATCAACCAGTCGGCCACATGGCTTATCAGTGTCCTTGATGCCGTGCTCGATTGCTTCGGGATCATCTCATCGCCTCCGAGGTTGAACGTGTCGCAGTGCTTCGAATACCGACACCATACCAATCGCGAGTTTACCCGCATTCGACCAAGCGCTAAAACCCGAAGTGCGGTTGGCCCACTCTGCGGCCGTCTCACTCAAAAGTAAGTCACGCCATATGTTTTCAACAATTCTCATCGCCAATCGGGGCGAAATCGCCTGTCGTGTCATCAAGACTGCCAAGAAGATGGGTATTCGGAGCGTTGCTGTCTACTCCGATGCCGACCGCGACGCGTTGCACGTGGAAATGGCCGACGAAGCGGTTCACATCGGCCCGCCCGCCGCGACTGAATCCTACCTCGTGATCGACAAGATTATCGAAGCGGCCAAGGCAACGGGGGCTGAAGCGATCCATCCGGGTTACGGCTTTCTATCAGAAAATGCCGGCTTTGCCCGCGCCCTGGAAGCGGCGGGCATTGCCTTTATTGGCCCGAACATCAAAGCCATCGAGGTGATGGGCGATAAGATCGAGTCCAAAAAGTTCGCCAAGGATGCCGACGTGAGCACTGTGCCCGGCCACCTGGGTGTGATCGCCGATACCAAAGAGGCCATCCGTATCGCCGACGAGATCGGTTACCCGGTCATGATCAAGGCGTCGGCCGGCGGCGGTGGCAAAGGTATGCGGGTCGCCTTTGCGCACGAGGAGGTCGAGGAAGGTTTTCAATCGTCGGTCTCCGAAGCCAAATCGAGCTTTGGCGATGATCGCGTGTTCATCGAGAAGTTTATCGAGGAGCCGCGCCATATCGAAATCCAAGTGCTCGCCGACAAGCACGGCAACACGGTTTATTTGGGGGAGCGGGAATGCTCGATCCAGCGACGTAACCAAAAGGTGATCGAGGAAGCACCCAGTCCGTTCCTGCGTGAGGATACGCGAAGCGCGATGGGCGAGCAAGCCGTGGCCTTAGCCAAAGCAGTGGATTATGAGAGCGCGGGCACAGTTGAGTTCATTGTCGACAAAGATAGAAATTTCTACTTCCTCGAGATGAATACACGCCTCCAAGTTGAGCATCCCGTGACAGAGCTTGTGACCGGTATCGATTTGGTCGAGCAGATGATCCGAATTGCTGCCGGCGAAAAGTTGGCAATCACCCAAGACGGAGTGGAATTGAGCGGCTGGGCGATTGAAAGCCGCATTTATGCCGAGGATCCGTTTCGTAACTTCCTGCCCTCGACGGGTCGATTAGTGCGCTATCAGCCGCCGGCAGAAGGCAGTGCAAATGGTCTGACAATTCGCAACGACACCGGTGTCTACGAAGGCGGTGAAATTTCGATCTACTACGATCCCATGATAGCGAAACTCGTCACCCATGCGCCAGACCGCATCTCCGCAATACGGCATATGAGCACTGCTCTCGATGCCTTTTACATCGATGGTATACAGCACAATATTCCGTTTCTTGCTGCTTTGATGCAGCACCCGCGTTGGCAGGACGGTGCCCTTTCTACAAACTTTATTCAAGAGGAATATCCGAACGGCTTCAGCCCGCCAGAGCCTGAAGGAGAAGTGCAGGATGTCTTAGTCGCGGTTGCCGCCTCCATTGATCACATGGGCAATACGCGTCGACGCCAAATTACACTCCAGATGCAAGGCCAAAGTGTCACCTTTAGCACTAAGCGCGTCGTTGAACTTGCTGGCACCTTTACCCGCGTTCATCTCCATGACGAGCGCTCTCAGACAGTTATCGTCCAGTTGCTGGATGA
>JAUVMS010000180.1 GCA_030600135.1 Hyphomicrobiales bacterium
CATTGAGCGTCAAGGAACCCGGGATCATACCGAGCGGATGCTGCGGCATTTCGGCGGCACGGTTGACGAGCGAAATGTCGAAGGCGGTCGCCGCATCACGGTACGCGGCGATGCCGAACTCGAAGGCGCACGCGTGTTGGTGCCCGGCGATCCGAGTTCGGCGGCATTTCTGGTGGCGGCAGCACTTGTCGTGCCGGGTTCGGAGGTGACCATTGAAGGCGTTCTGGCCAACCCGACGCGGACCGGTTTCTACGTGACCTTGAAAGAGATGGGCGCGGACGTCGCGTTCCTAAACCCGCGCGATCAAGGCGGAGAGCCGGTAGCGGACATTCGCGTTCGCGCCGGTGTGCTCAAGGGCGTCACCGTCCCGCCATCAAGAGCGCCCAGCATGATTGACGAGTATCCGATGCTGGCAGGCGTTGCCGCTTTCGCTGACGGTGAGACGCGGATGGAGGGGGTGGGTGAACTGCGGGTCAAAGAAAGCGACCGGCTCGCGGCGACCCT
Organism: Hyphomicrobiales bacterium; assembly: GCA_030600135.1. Lineage (GTDB taxonomy): Bacteria > Pseudomonadota > Alphaproteobacteria > Rhizobiales > JAUVMS01 > JAUVMS01. Next base: position 505 of record JAUVMS010000180.1, read on the forward strand.
GGCGGGCCTAGCGGCGTGCGGCGTCGAGGCGCGTGCTGAAGGTGACACGCTGATCGTCAACGGTGGTGGGCGCGTGCCGGGTGGGGGCCAGGTCGCCACCGAACTCGACCATCGCATCGCCATGGCATTCTTGATCGTCGGATTGGCAAGCGAACAGTCCGTATCCGTTGATGATGCAACGATGATTGGTACGAGTTTTCCGGAATTCGCTGGGCTGCTGGCGTCGCTTGGCGGCAAGCTTTCGCGAGCTGTGGGAGAGGTATGATGATTATTGCTGTGGACGGTCCAGCAGCGTCGGGCAAAGGCACGCTGGCGCGTCGTTTGGCGTCCCACTATGGCTTTGCATATCTCGACACGGGCGCGCTCTATCGCGCGGTGGCACGAGATGTCCGCGCGGCAAACAGAAATTTGCGTGACGAAGCCGCTGCGGAAGAGGCGGCGCGCAATCTGGATGCGGAAACGCTTAAGGATCCATTCCTGCGTGATCGAGGTGTCGGGGAAGCGGCGTCGATCGTCGCGCGGTTTCCAATGGTGCGTGAAGCCCTGCGCGATTATCAGAGATCTTTTGCCCGGCGAAAGCCTGGTGCGGTGCTCGACGGCCGTGACATCGGGACCGTCGTTTGCCCCGACGCCGATGTTAAGCTCTATGTTACGGCGGGATTGGAAGAACGAGCGCGGCGCAGATTTCATGAGCTGAGAGCAAAGAATTTCGAGGTCACGCGGGCTGAAATCTTGGAGCAGATTCGCAAGCGCGACGAGCGTGACAAGGGCCGTGACGCCTCGCCACTTACGCGGGCGCCCGACGCCTACTTGCTCGATACCACGGATTTGGATATAGAAGCGGCATTCAAATCCGCGGTTGAGTTGATCGACGAAATAATCGACTCATAGGGTGCGCTCGCGCGGGCGCACCCGTTTATGTATTGGGCGGTTAAGCCGACCGTACCAGAGAACTCAAGGACCTCAAGCGCGGGAAGAACGTCAACCCAGGATCAGGCTGGCGGTTGTTCGAACCATCGCGGAGATGGTTTCTTGCCGAAACAACAAGCCGCCAGGCTATCGCAACCAAACGATGCGGTATCGCATACAGGAGCTTTGATGAGCGTCACTCAAACCGGCGAGGTCGACTCGAGCCTCAACCCAACCACAGAGGATTTTGCTGCACTACTCGAGGAAAGTTTCGGGCAATACACGCTGCAAGAAGGCACTGTCGTTCGAGGAAAAGTCGTCGGCATCGAAAAGGATCTTGCGGTTGTCGACGTGGGGCTGAAGACCGAAGGACGGGTCCCGCTTAAAGAATTCGGCGGAACAGCAGGCGCGTCGCAAATTGGCATCGGTGACGAGGTCGAAGTCTATCTCGAGCGGGTGGAGAATGCGCTCGGAGAAGCCGTGCTTTCGCGTGAGAAGGCGCGTCGCGAGGAAAGTTGGGCTCGGCTTGAGAAGAAGTTCGAGGCCGGTGAAAAGGTCGAAGGCACAATCTTCAACAAGGTCAAGGGCGGGTTTACCGTTGATCTCGATGGCGCGGTGGCATTCCTGCCAGGCAGCCAGGTTGATGTCCGACCGGTGCGTGATATCGGGCCCTTACTCCACACGCTACAGCCCTTCCAGATTCTAAAAATGGACAAGCGGCGTGGCAACATTGTGGTCTCGCGGCGCTCCGTGCTCGAGGAGACACGGGCTGAGCAACGGTCCGAGATTGTCGCTCGTCTTGAGGAAGGTCAGGTCATCGAGGGCGTGGTCAAGAACATCACCGACTATGGTGCGTTCATTGATCTGGGCGGAATCGACGGTCTCCTGCATGTCACCGATATGGCTTGGCGACGCGTCAACCATCCAAACGAAATCGTCAATGTCGGCGATACCGTCAAGGTGCAGATCATCCGGATCAATCCAGAAAGTCAGCGCATCAGCCTCGGCATGAAGCAGCTGGAGGCAGATCCGTGGGAAGCGGTCGAGGCCAAATATCCGGTCGATGTACGGTTCAAGGGTACGGTCACGAATATTGCCGACTATGGCGCATTCGTCGAACTCGAGCCTGGTGTCGAAGGATTGATCCACGTCTCGGAAATGAGCTGGGTGAAGAAGAACATTCATCCAGGCAAGATCGTATCGACGTCGCAGGAGGTCGAGGTTCAGGTGCTCGAGGTCGACCCCGTCAAGCGCCGTATCTCGCTCGGTCTGAAACAGACCCAGGACAATCCTTGGGAGCAGTTTACATCAGGTCACGATGCCGGCGCGGTGGTCGAGGGCCAAATCCGAAACATTACCGAGTTCGATCTGTTCGTTGGCTTGGAGGAAGGCGTGGATGGCATGGTCCACCTCTCCGATCTCGATTGGAACAAGCCTGGCGAAATGGCGATCAAGGAGTTCAAGAAGGGCGATGTTGTGCGCGCCGTCGTCTTGGAAGTCGATCCGGGCAAGGAACGAATCTCGCTCGGCATCAAGCAGCTCGAGGACGATCCATTCCAGTCTGTTGCAAGCATTCGCAAAGGTGACCGAGTGACCTGTGAGGTGCTCGAAGTCAAGGATGGCGGTCTTGAGGTCAAGCTCGCCGATTCCGATATTGCGACCTTCATCCGTCGATCCGATCTGTCTCGTGATCGAGGCGATCAAAGGCCCGAGCGATTTGCACCTGGCGAGAAACTGGACGCGGCCGTTACTCAGGTTGACGCCAAGGCGCGGCGCATCAACGTTTCGATCAAGGCGTTGGAGATCAAGGAGGAGAAAGAGGCCGTTGCTCAGTTCGGCTCGACTGACTCCGGTGCTTCGCTGGGCGAAATCCTCGGCGCTGCTCTCAAGAAGAAAGAGGACGAAGGCGACGTCGAGGGCGAGGGCGAGAGTGAGTAGCGCGCTTGGCAACTTTGAGTCATTTGACTTAGGACAGGAGCCGCGGATCAGATGATGACAGAGGTGACGGCGGTTCTCGAGCGACGCCGGCTAAGGCGTCGCGCCACGACGTGGCGTGTCATAGCCATTGTTCTGGGTATTGCCGCCTTGGTTGCGATCGGTGCACGTGAGGGTGGTTTTGCCACGATGGTGGGCGGTAAAAAACAGATTGCCCGCGTCAAGATATCGGGCCTGATCGCCGACAATCGCAAGCAAGTCAAACTGTTCGAGAAGCTGGCCAAGGCCGACAACGTTGCCGCGGTTCTGCTTGCGGTGAACAGTCCCGGCGGGACGACAGCCGGTGGCGAAGCGCTCTATGAGGCGATACGCGAGCTAGCCAAGCAGAAACCCGTCGTTGCTTCGTTCGGGACGATGGCGACGTCGGCGGCCTACATCGTCGGATTGGCTTCAGACCAAATCGTCGCGCGCGGCAATACGGTGACCGGCTCGGTCGGTGTGATATTCCAATGGGCCGAAGTGCACGGTTTGCTGGAAAAACTTGGACTCAAGATGAACGAGGTCAAGAGCGGCCGGCTCAAGGCCATGCCCTCGATGTTCGCGCCATTGGACGAGGCGGGTCGCTCGCTCGTTGAAGAGCTGGTGCTTGAGTCTCAGGGTTGGTTTCTCGGCCTGGTCAGGACGCGGCGAAACATTGACCCCGCTAGCGTTCCGGGACTTGTGGAAGGGCGTATCTACTCTGGCCGGCAAGCCCTCAACTACAAGCTGATCGATGCAATCGGCGGCGAGGACGTTGCCGTCGATTGGCTCGAGAAGAAGCGCGGGATCGCACCGAATTTGGCGATAAAGGACTGGCAGCCGGAAAAATCAAGCGGCCTCGATTTCTTGTCGCAAGCGATGTCGATCGCGCTGCGATTTGTAGCGTCGGCAGTGCAATTGCCGGGCGATCTTTTCACGGACGATGGTGTTCTTGGCCGGCTGCGTCTTGACGGCTTGGTGTCGGTTTGGCACCCTGCCCAGGACTAGTGTCTGAAGCCAACACCAATTACATTTGGTGTTCGCTCATCCCACTGGTCTTATTTTTGCAATTGTCCGGTTTATCCATGCAAGATCCGAATTGGCTCGGATAGCGGGCGTTGGGACCGAACCGTTGACAAAAGAAGACAAAAATGATCGCGACTAGAGAGGCGGGGAGGATGATCAAGTCTGAACTCATCCAAAAGATCGCCGCGGCCAATCAGCACCTTTATCAACGAGATGTCGAGCGGATCGTGAGCGTGATTTTCGACGAGATTGTTGAAGCACTGGCGCGAGGGGATCGCGTGGAGCTCAGAGGATTTGGAGCGTTCACCGTGAAATACCGAGCGCCGCGAAAAGGCAGAAATCCGCGCACCGGCGAACCGGTTTTCGTTGAGGAAAAGTTCGTGCCGTTCTTCAAGACGGGCAAGGAGTTGCGGGAACGTCTCAATCGCAACTACGAACCTAATTCGAAGTAACAGCGACAATCGTTAGCGGGCACTGCGGCAAACGATTGCGTTGAACGGTTTCGCAATTATACTCTTGGAATTCAGACCCCGATCAAGGCGTTAGCTGGGCCGTATTTGAACACGGCAGCAAAGGGGTGGCCCTGGCAGACCAACGGCATGCGATTGCGGTGCGTGGTCAGTTCAAAGAGGTGTTGCAGTGGCACGAGTGTTGTACTGGCTGGTTGTCGTCATTCCAGCAGCGATTTTTGTGGTAACTCTGGCGGTTGCCAATCGTCATACGGTTAACCTGGTCCTCGATCCTTTCAATCCTTCCAATCCGGCATTCTCGGTGCCATTGCCGCTCTTTGTGCTGCTGTTTGGTTGCCTGTTCATCGGCCTATTGCTTGGCGGCTTCGCCAGCTGGTTGAAGCAAGGCAAGTGGCGGCGAACAGCCCGTGAGCGGACGCGCGATGCCTATCGCTGGAAAAGTGAGGCCGATCGGCTGCAGCGCGAGCATGAAAGCGCGTCACCAGCGGCGTTGCCGTCAGCTTGAGGTGGCAGACTGCGGTTTCAACTGATCGAGCGTCTTGGCGAAAATCGCCTCAGGCTCCTCGATTGGCCGGGACCAAGTGTTTTTTGGTCGAACCGCCGAGATGGTGAATCAGCCCTTTATCCGCTCGTGAAAGAAGGCAAATCACACTTGCGGTGTTGGCGACATCTCGATGGGGACCAAGCAGACGCAATTTCAAGCGATCGCGCCCAAGGCGTGGACAGTGTGTTGCTCATCGCCTACCTTGATCAAGAGTTTGAAGCGCGGGGCTGTTTGCGCAACCCAATGCGCCTATGTGCATTCCGGATATGACAATCGAAGTCAAAATTTGCGGGCTCACCGATGCGGCTGCAGTCGATACCGCGATTGCTGCAGGAGCGGACTATGTGGGTTTCGTGTTTTTTCCCAAAAGTCCGCGGCACTTGCGCTTGGAGCAAGCACGCGAGCTGGTGGCGCGGGCGCGCGGCGCGAGCAGTATCGTGGCGTTGATGGTCGATCCGGACGACGCTCTGGTGGCCGCCGTGGTTGGTGCCGTGGCACCGGATTTCCTCCAGCTTCATGGCTCCGAGACACCGCAACGGGTGAGCGAGATCAAGCAGCGGACCGGGTGCCGGGTCATCAAAGCGGTAAAAGTCGCAACCAAGGACCACGTTACGCAAGCCCAGGGCTTTGCCGCGGTAGTGGACTTGATGCTTTATGATGCCAAGCCGCCGGAGGGAATGGTTGGCGCACTGCCAGGCGGCAACGGCCTCACGTTTGACTGGCGGCTGCTTGAAGCCGTGGCGCCGGGCGAGCACTACATGCTGTCGGGTGGTCTCGATGTCGGCAATATTGCCGAGGCGGTCAGACTGACGAATGCACCGGCGGTGGATGTCTCATCGGGCGTCGAGGCGGCACCTGGCCATAAGGATCCCGAGCTTATCCGCCGCTTTGTTGCGGCCGCAAAGACCATAGCCTCAAAGAGGCAAGGAAAGGCAGATGCCCATGTCTGACGTCATGGCCCAGCAACCGAACAGCTACCGCACCGGACCCAATGAACAGGGGCACTTCGGCATCTACGGCGGGCGTTTCGTCGCCGAAACGCTCATGCCGCTCATTCTTGCGCTCGAGGAAGCTTACGAAAAGGCCAAGGACGACCCAGAGTTCCAGAATGAGCTCACCAGCTTGATGACCCACTATGGTGGGCGTCCGAGCCCGCTCTATCATGCCGAACGATTGAGCGAGCAACTGGGTGGCGCGAAGATCTACTTCAAGCGCGACGAACTCAACCACACCGGTTCGCACAAGATCAACAACTGCCTCGGCCAGATCCAATTGGCGCGGCGCATGGGCAAGACGCGCATTATCGCCGAAACCGGGGCCGGTCAGCACGGCGTTGCGGTGGCGACGGTGGCGGCACGGTTCGATCTGCCCTGCGTCGTCTACATGGGCGAGACCGACATCGAGCGGCAAAAGCCGAACGTGTTTCGCATGAAGCTGCTCGGAGCCGAGGTTCGACCCGTGACCTCGGGTACGGGCACGCTCAAGGATGCCATGAATGAGGCCCTGCGCGACTGGGTCGCCAA
>JAUVMS010000426.1 GCA_030600135.1 Hyphomicrobiales bacterium
ATGATCTTCTGGCTGCCACCATGCCAAATCAGGATGGTGTTTTTTTCCGCTGAGTGGTCGAGCAGAGCAAACTCCAGGCGATGGCTGACAATTGCTTTCTTGATCAGGGCGAACAGCCTGAGCGTGTGGGTGCTTGCCGTACCGCTTTGCGTCACCATCGCCTCCGTGGCCGAATCCACGGCCTGATCGAGGCTGTCCTCACAATCAACTGCGGGTTCTGCCGACTGCGGATGACCAGTCGAGCGTTGCTCGCACGTTTTCACCGCGCCGGTTGTCTCCAGCCAATGCTGCAACGCTCCCGTACAGAGCGCGAAAGTAAGCGCACTCAGCTGTGCTGGATACACCAACAGTAGGTCGCCGATCAACGCTGCGAGAGCATCGCGCGCATCATAGTCACGCGCGCCGGTCGCCACAATCTGTGAGCCGGCGTGCTCCGACATGAGGGGAAATCCTCACCATCATCTCGACGCCAGTAGAGTTCAACCGAGGATTGTCAGTGTAACGCGCCAACCAGTGATTCGAACATCAGTCGGCCGTCACTGCCCCCAAGCTCATCGTCTGCGAGCCGCTCGGGATGAGGCATCAGACCAAGAATTTGACCACAATTGCTGTAGATCCCGGCAATATTGCGCTGGGAGCCATTGGGATTTGCCTCGTCTGCCGGTGCACCGTCTTGATTGCAATAGCGAAAGGCGATCTGGCCTTCGCCCTCCAGCCGGTCCAGCGTGTCGCCATCTGCGAAATAGTTGCCGTCGTGATGAGCAATTGGAAAGGTGACGACAACGCCGTTGCCGTAGCTATTTGCAAAGATCGTGTCGGTGCGTTCGACCCGCAACGACACATCCCTGCAAATGAATTTGAGCGAGGCATTGCGCATCAGCACGCCCGGCAACAGGCCGGCCTCGGTCAATACCTGAAAGCCATTGCAAATGCCGAGCACCGGCGTACCAGCTTTCGCCCTCGCCACCACGTCGCGCATGATCGGCGAATGCGCAGCCATTGCCCCGCAGCGCAAATAATCGCCAAAGGAAAACCCGCCAGGCAAAACGATCAGGTCACTTTTGGGCATGTCGCTGTCACCATGCCAAACCATGTTGGGCCGCACACCTGTCACCTGTTCCAGCGCCACGGCGACATCGCGGTCGCAGTTGGATGCCGGAAAGACGATGACAGAAGCCTTCATGCCTCCTCCAGCTCGAAACTGTAGTTCTCAATCACCGTATTGGCGAGCAGCTGCTTGCACATCTCTTTGACCTGTGCCTTGGCAGCCTCGGGGTTCGTTTCGGCCAACTCAAGCTCGATGTACTTGCCTTGCCGGACACCCTCGATCCCATCAAATCCAAGCCCGCCGAGAGCATGCTCGATGGCCTTGCCTTGCGGGTCCAGCACGCCCGATTTGAGCGTGATCTTAATGCGTGCCTTCATGAATCCCCCGCCAATTGGCCTCACGTGTTGTTCGAGGTGACGAGTCGAGGTCCTTGCGTCTGTGTCGGCTTGTTCTCGACGAGAATACCGAGCCGCCGAGCAACTTCCTGATAGGCCTCCAACAAACCGCCGAGGTCGCGCCTGAAGCGGTCCTTGTCGAGCTTGTCGTCGGTCGCGACATCCCAGAGCCGGCAGCAATCGGGGCTGATTTCGTCGGCCAAGACGATCCGCATCATCTCGTTCTCATAGAGCCGGCCGAATTCCACCTTGAAGTCGACCAGCCGAATGCCGATGCCGCGGAACAGGCCTGAAAGGAAATCGTTGATTCTGAGCGCCAGGGCCATCATCTCATCGATTTCCTGCGGCGTCGCCCAACCGAATGCCGTGACGTGCTCCTCCGTCACCATCGGGTCGTCGAGATCGTCCGCCTTGTAGTAGAATTCAATGATCGATCGCGGCAGCGTCGAGCCTTCATCAAGACCGAGCCGCTTGGCGAGCGAGCCGGCGGCGACATTGCGCACCACAACTTCGATCGGAATTATATCGACTTCGCGAATGAGCTGCTCGCGCATATTGAGGCGTCGCACGAAGTGCGTCGGTACACCCATTTCGCCGAGGCGTTTGAACAGGTACTCCGAGATCCGGTTGTTGAGTACACCCTTACCCTCGATGACTGCATGCTTTTTGGCATTGAAGGCAGTCGCATCATCCTTGAAGTGTTGAATGAGCGTCCCTGGCTCAGGCCCTTCGTAAAGAATCTTAGCTTTACCCTCATAGACTCGACGCCGACGATTCATCGAAAAGGTCCTCATTAAATTGGAATCCGCCCCAACTTGCCAACACTGGCCCGCATCTCTCAACGCCACATTGCTCGACGTCGCCCCGGACCGGCGTGTAGCGGTGAAAATCCACAACGCCTCATTTCCCAAGGGAATCAGAACCCTGGACCATTCTGGAACCTAGCCGAACCCGAGACCCGAAACAACGATTGTCGATACTAAGCCGCACGCACCCACAACCTGTGCGTTCTATGTTGATTTGGGACCTAGCGCCAGGCTATGCCAGCACATAAGCCAGGCAGTAAGCGTAGACAAGTGTGCACTGCAAGCAAATCATTGGAGAATTGACGAATGAACACGTTCGATAAGCGCGAAAAGGGCTTTGAAGCCAAATTCGCCCACGACGAGGCATTGAAGTTCAAGGCCACAGCCCGGCGCAACAAGCTATTGGGACTTTGGGCCGCCGAACTTATGGGGCTGAGCGGGGACGAGGCCCAGGAATATGCAAAGTCCGTCGTCAAGGCCGATTTTGAAGAACCGGGCGATGAGGACGTTTTTCGCAAGGTCCGTGGTGATTTCGATGCCAAGAATATCGATCAGTCCGATCATCAGATCCGCCGAAATATGGACGAACTCATGACCACCGCTGTTGAGCAGGTCGAGCGGGAGAGTTGAGCAGGATCGGAATACATCGCGCACCAGTTGTTCTCGGATAATGTCACAACCTTATTTGCGACCGCTTTTCGAGGAAGCTAGCACTCTGTTTGCGTCCTGGCTTGGTTCGCGACTCAACGCTTGCGATTGAGAACGCGGGCGCCATTGGCACATTATGACTTGCGGAACGGATGGTGGTTGGCTGAGCGCCGGCGCTGCCGAGCATAGGCGGTCCTGTCGCCAATCCATAAACTTTCAACGTCAAAATTGCAGCTGCCGGTGCTCTTCCCGCATTGGACGTCCGGTACGCCTCGGGGCAGCCCATGTAGGCCTACTTTTCTGTGGCTCAAAGCGGTCGCGCCATGGTGTAGAGTCCCGGCAGATCGGCGAGCAACTCGTTTCCAGAGTTTGGCTTATACAACTCATAATTGGCCTGATGGAGAATATCTCGAACAGTGGTTCCGTTAGCCTCGTTAACCTCGATGTAGATCACCGGCCGCGCTTCACTGAGTAGCCGTGTCGCTCCCCTGAGCACGTCGCTTTCCGTACCTTCAACATCGATTTTTAAGACATTTGGCGGGGGCCAGATATCCAGCAACATGTCCAACGTGACGGTCACGACGCTCCTGATTTGAGCATCGTCATCGTCATTGAAGGATTTGAGCGTGCTTCGCGCATGACCTTTGCTTGAAATCGAGAATTCGGCAATGCCCACTGTCTGCGATACCGCGGCGCAGACCACCTGGATCGGCGCGTACGTGTCGCTCAACTTCG
>JAUVMS010000096.1 GCA_030600135.1 Hyphomicrobiales bacterium
GACGGCCGTGATCTTCCTTAGAGGGACCATTGATTTCTAGTCAGGGGCGACAGCAGCACACCCGTCAGTCGTAGGGCGCGCCTTCGACGGTGAGCCGGCACAGATCGCCGGAAAAGTGTGCGACACCGAATTCGAGCGGTGTGCCATCCGTGGCCAGGTTCAGGCTTTCCGTCTTGAGGATGGGGCGGCTCTGGGGCCGGCCAAGCACGTCGGCTATCCTGGCGTCCGGCAACTCGGCGGACACCCTGGTCCATTCACGGCGGTAGTCGCCATGGCCCAATTGCTCGAGCGAGGCCGTGATGGATCGTGTCGCCTCAAGGTGTTTGGCGATCCCGGGCAATCGCTCTTCTGGAAAATAGTGGATGCTGAATGCAAACGTCTGACCGTTGGCGCTCGACAGCGTCTCGGTGCAAACCAGCGGTGCGCCCGTGGCGACATTGAGAAGCTCGGCCAACCGCCCATCTGCCTCGATGCGTTCCGTCTCCAATACCTTGCGGCTCGGGCTGATGCCCTTGGAGAGCATGATTTCGGTGAACCTGGTCCGCGGCCCGAGAGGGTAGTCGATGCCTGGGCCTTGCACAAAGGTTCCCTTGCCGTGCTCGACGCGGACGAGGCCTTGGTGGGTCAGCTCTTGGATAGCGCGGCGGACGGTGTGGCGATTGACTTTGAAGCGCGCTGAGAGTTCACTCTCGGTGGCAAAGCGCGCACCGGGCGGCAGTGCGCCCGAGCATATTTCGGCGCTCAAGGCCTCGGCTATTTGGCGCCACAGGGCTGCGCCGATCTGACGATCCAGGCTCATGTCATTCAGTATTCATCACGTTGGTCATCCACCAATCAGGGACATGACGACATCATTACCCTGCCAGGTATCATAGCACGCAAGTATTGTTGAGATGTCTAGACGTCTAGATAGATTTGACGTAGTGTCGTATGGACTCGAGCGCGGCGAATGGAGCGCGGCATGGCTGACAAAGGCGACGGGCAAGTGGCAGCGCAGGTTGACCGAGAGCTAACGTCGAAAGAGGCGCCAGAGGTGGCGCGCAAGCGCTGGATAGGCGTTTTGGCGCGTGCCGATCAGGACGCAACCGAGGAGCTTTGGGCCGCGCTAGGGCGCACCGACGCGTACACGGTGATCCGCGGCCCCGAGCAGGGGCTGGTTATGGTTCGCGGTCGAGCCGGCGGGACGGGGCGGGCATTCAACCTCGGCGAGATGACCGTGACGCGGTGTACGGTCCGGCTGGCCGGCGGAGCGGTGGGCCATGGTTACGTTTGCGGTCGGCGACCCGAGCATGCCGAGCGCGCGGCGCTGATCGATGCGCTGATGCAGCTCGAAGACGAGTGTCAGGTCGTCGATGCCCAGATCATCGGGCCATTGGAAACGGTGGAGGAAAAGCGTCGGGCGAGCCGCTCTTGCAAGAGTGCGGCGACCAAGGTGGATTTTTTCACGATGGTGAGAAGCGAGTAGGGACTGGCGATGTCTGGTCTGGCACAGCAGGAATACTTTGCCGGTTTCGGCGACCCGGTGCACGAGGCACAGGCGTGCTTTCGTAGCCTCATGGAGGCGATGTCACGTCCGGGATCGATCGTCGAAGTTGACGGACCGTGCGAGGTGCCCGCACCGCTTTCGCCAGTCATGGCGAGCGTCGCACTAACGCTCTGCGATTACGAGACGCCGATCGGACTCGTCGGGGAATTGCGTTCGGATGCCGTGGCGGGCTATTTGAGATTTCACACCTCCGCGCCCGTCGTGGACGACCTCACCGAGGCTGCATTTGTTTTCCTCCCCAACGTCAGCGCGTTACCAGATCTAGGAACGATGCGGCCCGGTACTGCAAGCTACCCGGATAAATCAGCGACGATCGTCATTGATGCCGGGTCATTTGGAACTGGATTGGACGTGGACTTGTCTGGGCCGGGTATTGAGACGCACGTTTGCTTTTCCGCCACAGGTTTGGATGCGCCGTTTTGGCGGCACGCACAAGCCAATCATGAACGATATCCGTTGGGATTGGACATTATATTTTGCGGCCCGAACGCCATCGCCGCCTTACCGCGCAGCACTAAAATTGAGGCATAGATCATGTACGTTCCGGTCAAGGGCGGTGAACGGGCAATCGAGAACGCGCATAAGCTGCTCGCCGAGGAGCGGCGCGGCAATCGCGATACGCCGGACCTCGACGTTGCTCAAATCGATGAGCAGCTGGCTCTCGCCGTCGACCGCGTGATGACCGAGGGCTCGCTCTATGATCGCGAGCTCGCCGCGCTGGCGATTAAACAAGCACGTGGCGATTTAATCGAGGCGGCGTTTTTGCTCCGCGCTTTTCGCACGACGCTTGCGCGGTTCGGTTATTCGATTCCGATCGATACCGGCCAGATGGTGGTGCGACGGCGGATATCCGCCACATACAAGGACCTGCCGGGCGGCCAGGTGCTTGGGCCGACCTTCGACTACACGCATCGCCTCATCGATTTTTCGCTGCTGGAAGGCGCTGACCCCGAAAACCTCGAGGAGGGCGAGAGCGATATGGGGGTGACGCCGCATGTATTGAACATTCTCGATCGCGAGGGGTTGATGGAGCCGGCCAATGGATCGAGCGGTGCGCAGGAAAGGGGCGAGGATGGCGAGGTGCACGTCGGGGATCTGACACGTGAGCCGCTGGAGTTCCCGGCCGATCGCGACATCAGGTTGCAACGTCTCGCGCGCGGTGACGAAGGCTTTTTGCTGGCGCTCGGCTATTCCACGCAGCGCGGTTACGGGCGCAACCACCCCTTTGCCGGCGAGCTTCGCCTGGGCGAAGTGCGGGTCGGGTTTGTGCCCGAAGAGCTGGGCTTTGAAATCGAGATTGCCGAAATAACCGTGACCGAATGCGAGATGGTGAACCAGTTCAAGGGATCAAAAAACGTATCGCCTCAATTCACCCGCGGCTACGGCCTCACATTCGGCCATTGCGAGCGCAAGGCGATGTCCATGGCGCTGGTGGACCGCGCGCTGCGGGCCAAGGAGCTGGACGAAGAGGTGGAGGCGCCGGGCCAGGATGAGGAGTTTGTCCTGGCGCACGCCGACAATGTCGAGGCGACCGGGTTCGTCGAGCACTTGAAGCTGCCGCACTATGTGGATTTTCAGTCCGAGCTCGAGCTCGTGCGACGGATGCGTGCGGAAATCGAGGCGGCAAAGGTGCGCAACGGCGATGCCGAGCAAATTGAGGCGGCGGAGTAAGGTCATGGCCGAGACGTCGGGCTACAATTTCGCTTATCTGGATGAGCAGACCAAACGGATGATCCGGCGGGCCTTGCTGAAGGCCATCGCCGTTCCCGGTTATCAAGTGCCGTTTGCCAGCAGGGAAATGCCAATGCCATACGGTTGGGGTACGGGTGGCATCCAAGTGACGGCGTCGATTGTCGGGCGGGACGACGTGCTCAAGGTGATCGATCAAGGGGCGGACGACACCACCAATGCGGTTTCCATCCGTAAATTCTTCAAGCGCACGGCAGGCATCGAGACGACAACGCAGACGCACGAAGCGAACATCATTCAAACACGCCACCGCATCCCCGAGGAGGATTTGCGCGCCGACCAAATCATGGTCTTCCAGGTGCCGATCCCCGAGCCTTTGCGTTTCCTCGAGCCGCGCGAAACGGAAACACGGAAGATGCATGCGCTCGAGGAATATGGCCTGATGCACGTCAAGCTTTATGAGGACATCTCGCAACACGGCCATATCGCCACGACCTATGCCTATCCGGTGGCGGTGAAGCAGCGCTATGTGATGGATCCCTCGCCGATCCCGAAATTCGACAATCCCAAGATTAATCGCTCGCCGGCGCTCATGCTGTTTGGTGCCGGGCGCGAAAAGCGGATCTATGCGGTGCCACCATTCACAGATGTGCACAGCCTCGATTTCGAAGATTTCCCGTTCGAGATCCAGACGTGGCGCGAGGCGTGCGCGCTTTGCGGGGCCACCGGATCCTTCCTCGACGAAATTGTAACGGATGACGCAGGTGGGCGAATGTTTGTCTGCTCGGATACCGACTTTTGCGAAAAACGGCGCGAGGCGGGCCATGCCGGGCCGGCACTGGCTGCGGAGGGGGCGGTATGAGCGACAACCACGAACCATTGCTGGTCGTCGACGGCCTCTCAAAACGCTACGGGGCACAACTCGGCTGCCGCGACGTCGGGTTTTCACTGTGGCCCGGCGAAGTCGTCGGCGTCGTCGGTGAATCAGGATCGGGCAAGACAACGTTGCTCAACTGCATTTCCGCGCGCCTAACGCCTGACGACGGCGTGGTCCGCTATCGCACACGCCTCGGCACGTTGTCCGACATCTATCAGATGAGCGAGCCAGAGCGGCGCATGTTGATGCGGACCGATTGGGCCTTCGTCCATCAAAACCCTCGTGATGGGTTGCGCATGAAAGTTAGCGCGGGCGCCAACGTGGGCGAGCGCCTGATGGCTGTCGGGGCGCGGCACTACGGAAACATCCGCGGCGCGGCCGATGATTGGCTCTCGAAGGTGGAGATCGACACAGGCCGGATCGATGACTTGCCGGCAACCTTTTCTGGCGGCATGCAGCAGCGCCTGCAAATCGCCAGGAACCTGGTTACCGGCCCCAGGCTCGTTTTCATGGACGAGCCAACGGGCGGGCTCGACGTCTCCGTACAAGCGCGGCTGCTCGACCTGATGCGTGGTCTGGTCGGCGAACTGGGCCTGGCAGCGGTGATCGTCACGCATGACCTCGCCGTGGCGCGGCTACTGTCACACCGATTGATGGTGATGTGGCGTGGCGAGGTGGTTGAGCAGGGGTTGACGGATCAGGTGCTCGATGATCCGCAACATCCCTATACGCAGTTGCTGGTGTCGTCCGTTTTGCAACCGTGAGGACCAAGTGATGGACATGGTGCGCGTGCGCGGCGTGGGAAAGAGTTTTAAGCTCCATGCCCAGGGTGGCGCCGAAATCGCCGTCGTCGGCGGCGTCGACATGACTGTCGCGACGGGAGATGCGATCGCGCTCACGGGCGCCTCTGGCGTTGGCAAGAGTACGCTCATGCGGATGATCTTCGGCAATTATCTCTGCCCCGAGGGCGAGATCCTGGTGCGGCATGGCGGTTGCTGGGTCGATGTTGCCAGGGCAGATCCTCGCGCCATCATCGATATAAGGCGTGAAACCATCGGCTACATTAGCCAGTTCCTTCGCGTCATCCCACGGGTGCCCGCGCTCGAAGTTGTGGCTGAGCCGATCAGGATGCGGGGGGCGAGCGAGGGCGAGTCGCGTGAACGGGCCAGCGAATTGCTGACGCGCCTGCGGATCCCCGAGACGCTCTGGTCGCTCTCGCCGGTGACGTTCTCTGGCGGTGAGCAGCAACGTGTCAATATTGCCCGCGGGTTCGCGGTACCCTATCCCATATTGCTGCTCGACGAGCCGACGGCATCATTAGACAAGGAAAACCGTGATACCGTCATCGAGATGATAGATGAGGCGCGCCGCGGGGGGACCGCGATCATCGGTATTTTTCATGATGGCAACGTGCGCGCCGCCGTTTGCGAAAGAGCGTGCGACTTAACGCAGTACAGATTGGCAAGCTGATGGGCGAACGCATACTAACAAATGCGAAGCTGGTCCTCATCGATCGCGTCGTCGAGGGCACCGTGTTGCTTCGTGACGGATTGATCGGCGAGATCTGCGAGGGACGTTCGGCAGTGCAATCGGCGGTTGATTGCGAGGGCGATTTGCTGCTGCCGGGGCTAGTCGAGCTCCATACAGACAATATGGACCGACACATGTTGCCGCGCCCGCGCAGCTCGTGGCCTATCGAGGCCGCCGTCATCAATCATGATCGCGAGATTGTGAACGCTGGCATCACCACGGTGTTTGACGCCCTGGGCGTTGGCGAAATCACTCCGGATTCGGTGCGCGCCAAACTCGCGCGACAGTACCCGGATGGCCTTCGGGCGCAAAAGGACGACGGTGCGCTCAAGGCCGATCATTTTCTCCATCTGCGCTGCGAGATTAGTGACGCACACTTGGTCGACTGGCTCGATGACCTCGTCGATCGCCCGGAAGTGCGGCTGATGTCCGTGATGGACCACACCCCTGGGCAGCGTCAGTTTGCCAAAATCGAAACGTACGCCAACTTCTATCAAAAGAAATTCGATCTTTCGGACGAGGAGGTTATGGCGTTCATGGCCAAGCGCCGTATTGAACAGGAGAAAAATGGCGCGCCCAATCGACGGATCGTCGTGGCAATGGCCAAGGAGCGCGGCATTGCACTGGCGAGCCACGACGATGCAACACTTGAACATGTCGATGAAGCCGTTCGCGATGGCGTGTCGATTGCCGAGTTTCCAACCACGGTGGAGGCCGCCGAGGCATCGCACGGCGCCGGGATGGCGGTGCTGATGGGTGGGCCGAACATTGTGCGCGGACAATCCCATTCTGGCAATACCTCGGCCCGCGAGTTGGCTGAGCGCGGGTTGCTCGATATCATCTCCAGCGACTATGTCCCATCCTCTCTGCTGTTTGCGGCACTGTTGTTGGCGCGGCGTATTGAGGGCGTTTCGTTGCCGGAAGCGATCAAGGCGATAACCCTAACGCCTGCGAGGCGGGTCGGCTTGGATGATCGCGGGAAGATTGCCGTCGGACTGCGGGCAGATTTGATCCGCGTTCGCCCAGCTGAAAGCGCACCCGTTGTTCGAAGCGTGTGGAAGCAGGGTGAACGCATTGCCTGATGACGTGGCAAAGGGTGATTTGTCTCCATCAGGTGGTGCGACACTGGTTCTCGTGGTGGGGCCGAGCGGTGCCGGCAAGGACACACTGATCGACGCGGCGAAAGCACACTTTGCCGGCGATGATCGACTATGGTTCCCGCGACGATTAATTACCCGCCCGCAGGGGCCGGGGGAAGATCATACATTTCTGAGCGATGAAGCTTTTGACAAGACCGCCAGTGCAAACGGCTTTTTCCTCCATTGGGCGGCGCATGGGGTGCGCTATGGCCTACCAAGCGAAGTTTCCGCAAGGCTGGGAAGCGGGTGCAACGTGGTGGTCAACGTTTCGCGGCGCGTGATCGGTGATGCCATGGCAAAGTGGTCCGACGTACGGGTTGTGAACGTGACAGCGGCTCGCGAAATTCTCGCCGCACGGCTGCGTGCCCGTGGTCGCGAAACGGCGAGTGAAATCGCCGAGCGAGTTGCGCGCGCGACCCAGGTCGCGGTCCCCGGCAACGCCGACGTCGATGATGTCGACAACTCAGCTGACCTCGGCCAGGCGCAGGACGCTTTCGTAGCGCTCTTGGCTGCCTACATGAAAGGCGAGCGCAGATCAGGTTGAGATCAACCGGCGCCAAGCGGGAACCGGTGGATATATCGAAACGGCCTGCTTTCACCCGGATCGCCATAAAGGCAAATCGAATCGACAACAAAAGTTTGCGTGCAGTGCTCGGCCAATTCGTCTTTGAGGCGGGGCAGAAGTCGTTCACGCTCGCCATCGTCCAGCCGCCTCGTCAACGTGATGTGGAGGCGGAATTGATCGAGCAGAAAGGGATAGCCCCAGGCCTCGAGCAGCTCTCGCTGACGTGGAGAGAGGTTCGCCGTTACGCGGCGCTGTCGTTCGGCGGCGCCGGGCGGGGCGCGAAATGGGTCCAGTTGCTCGACGATCTCGGCGGCCAATGCATTGAGCGCGGTTAGGTCAATGCTCGGGCAGAGCGCCAGGAAGCCGTCGAGGTTTACCACTTCGAGCGGTCCGGTGGTTACCAACTCGAGGCGCCGGGCGAGCCGTGCGGTGGCGGCTGCCAATTGTTCCTCGGTGCGGCCGATGGCGAGTTGGATCGGTGGTTTGAGGGTGGCGTGCAATCCGTATCGGGCCGGCTGGCTGGTGACGTCGAAAACAAATGCGTCGTCCAAGCCAATCGTTATTCGTTGATCGATGCTCGTACCGGCCTTGGGATCATATCCGAACCAACGACGACCAAACTCGGCGAGGGGGCTCCCGTATGCAGGGGCATAGTAGATCGCATAACGTGTGAATGAGCTCGGCATGTCTTGTCAGTTGCAATTTTGCTTTGTGTCCGCCGAATGTAACATGCGGTGGGCGCGGTGTAGCAATTGCGCAGACGATCTCCGCCGGCACGAATACGTAGGTGAATGACGGCATCTGGAAAAACTGGCGGCGCCGAAGTTTCCCTCGGCGCCGCTATTTGAATCGACCTCGTACGCCATACAAGAATCGAGATCTGCCCCGATGAACACGCAACTACAACAGCAACCGAAAGACCCCAACTTTGAGCCTCTCAAGTGCGCTGGAAATTTCACCAGTAGCTGACAGATGTTACAGCGACTGAAAGAGTTTGTATATTTTTGTTGGCAATCAAGAAATCGTCTGTGGACCGATTTAATGCTCATGGATGCTTTCGGGCAACAGTGACGCCATCACCAAGCGGCACGGTTGAAATGGCGACGCGGTCGTCGTTGCACATGATCTCGTTGAGGTTGCGAATTGCCCGCGTCGAACCGCGGTGGTCGCTTGCGTCGAGCACCGCGCCATCCCAGAAAACATTGTCTATGAGTATAAGCCCGCCGGGGCGCACGAGCCGGAGGCAGCGCTCGTAATACTTGGCATAGGGCGGCTTGTCGGCGTCGATGAAGGCGAGATCAAAGCTCTCCTCCAGGCCGTCAGCGAGCAACGCGTCGAGGGTGTCGATCGCGGGGCCCATTCGCACGTCGATCTTGGCGTCCACGCCGGCCGCTTGCCAGGCACGCTTGGCAACCTCGACAAAACGTGGCTCGATCTCACAGGTGATGATCTCGGCGCCAGGCGGCAGTGCGAGCGCCATCCACAGTGTGCCGTAACCGACAAACGTTCCAAGTTCGAGGTAGCGCTTAACGCCCGCGACCTCGGCCAAGAGGGCCATGAATTGAGCTTGCTCGGGCGCGACCGACCAGTTTGCTTCGTCCATGCTCGAAGCTTCCTGGCGCAAGGCTCGCAACGGGGCCGGCTCGCGCAGGGAGTTGGCAACCATGTAGTGGTAGAGCGCTTTGGAAACTTCAGTTGCCTCGCCCGCCATCATGGGTCTCCTTGTGATCGCATCCATTGCATTTGCATGTGACCTGCACGATTGCATGGAATTGGTCAATGTAACCTCTGCCTCGCA
>JAUVMS010000064.1 GCA_030600135.1 Hyphomicrobiales bacterium
CGAGATGAGTGCGGTTTGCGAATTGGAAACGAGTGAGGATGCCTTTCTCGGTGGGCGGCTGCAAATCAAGCAGCCGGTGCGTGGCCATCGCGCCGGCATCGATGCTGTAATGCTGGCGGCCTCAGCTCCGATCGACATGGGCGATGGAAGTCGATTTCTCGACGCCGGTTGCGGTTCTGGCGTGGTCGGGCTTTGTGTGGCCAGTCGCTCGACCAAGACGGGCGTTGTGGGTGTCGACATTGAGCCCAGGCTAGTCGCGCTCGCAAATCAAAATGCCCGTCAAAACGGCTTGGCGGCGAGAGCAACGTTCATTTCCGGTGACGTGAGTGCGCCGCTCGCTGATTTGAGGGATCTCGGTCTTGTCGAAAACAGTTTTGATCACGTCCTGGCAAATCCACCGTTTCACGACGCGCGTCGCAATCGGTCTTCGCCGGTCGCTCTTCGGCGCGAAGCGAGCAGTATGGCGCCCGGCGAACTCGAGCGATGGTTGCGATTGTTCGCCGCGGTAACCAAGCCAAGTGGGTCGGTGACGCTCGTCCATCGTGCCGATGCGCTTTCGGCCTTGTTGACTGTCATGTCGGGGCGATTTGGTGGGATAACAATTTTTCCGCTTTTTCCACGTGACGGGGCGCCGGCGAAAAGGCTCCTCATTCGCGGTACAAAAGGGAGCAGGGCACCACTCGTCTTGGCGCATGGGCTGGTGCTGCACGATCGCGATGGCCAGTTTACGCCACGTGCAGAAGCCATCTTGCGTCACGGCGGTGGGCTTTGCATTTGATGGCAGGGCGTGCCGTTGCGGCAGCTGAAAAGAGGGTTGAACGAGGCGCCCGACACAATATGTTGCTCTGGTGTGTGATCGTTTCAGGATTGTGCAATCTGCAGCGTGATACGGCCTTTGCAATCTGGTTGTAGAGGTTGATTCACGTTATTGGCAGTGCTGCAGAAACGATCAGGCGCCAAGGGGTCGGCGATGATGTATGAGGCATGGGCATGAAGTTGTTCAAGAGACGGCCGACAGTTCCAGTCGTTAGGCTTTCTGGGCCGATTGGCATGGCGACCCCGTTGCGGCCAGGCGTTTCAATCGCCTCGGTTGCGGGTGCTTTGGAGCGCGCCTTCAAGGCAGCGCGGAGCAATGCTGTTGCAATCGTGATCAATAGTCCCGGCGGTTCGCCGGTGCAGTCCCACCTGGTTTACCGGCGCATCCGCGATCTAGCGAGCGAACGCAAGCGGCGGGTCTACGTTTTCGCCGAGGATGTCGTTGCCTCGGGCGGCTACATGATCGCCCTGGCGGGTGACGAGATCTACGCCGATGCCAGCTCGATCGTCGGTTCGATTGGCGTGATCTCAGCCGGTTTTGGGTTCAATAGACTTATCGACAAAATCGGGGTCGAGCGCAGGGTCCACACCAGCGGCGAGCACAAAATGTCGCTCGATCCTTTTCGCCCGGAAGAGGCCGATGATGTGGCGCGGCTCAAACAGATCCAAGTCGACGTTCATGAGAATTTCAAGGCGATGGTGCGTGAGCGCCGCGGGTCGCGATTGAGCGGCGACGATAGCACGTTGTTCGAGGGCCAGATTTGGAGCGGTCAGCAGGCCGTCGAACTCGGTCTTGTCGACGGATTGGGTGACGTGCGCAGCAAAATGCGTGAATTGTTCGGCGAGACCGTGCGGCTGAAGCAGATTGCCGTCGATCGAAGCTGGTTCAAGCGTCGGCTTATTGGTGTTTCAGACATGGTCGAGATGCGGCCTAGCAGCCACCGCGGCATGTCTTTTGGCCTGGCGGATGATGTCGTTTCGACAATCGAGGCGCGGGCACTTTGGTCGCGTTTTGGCCTATAGCATGGGGTGCATAATATGCCTCAATTGATTGCTTTTGCCTTGCTCGGGGCTGGCCTTTGGGCAGGCTATCGCTGGTTCAGGCGCGAAAGTGCCCGTGTCGCAGAAGACCTCAAGCGGGCAGAGGCCGAGCTTTCAAAGCGCCAAAAGCGTGCGGCGGACGCGATGCCAACGCTCAAGGCCGATCCAGAGACGGGCGTCTATCGCCCGGCTGGCGATACGACTGGCCGTCGCTGAGTTGGATTAGGCGGTCTGACGGTACCAAACTGTGGCTTTGCATGCCTTACTTTTGGGCTAGAGGCAGACGCCGGTAGGGATTACACAGGCGGTCGCGTACCACCAACGTTTTGCCTATAGTGCGCGCGAACGGCATTGTCGGCGGGGCAAAGTTTTCATGACACCAAAAAGAAAAGCGGCCGCGGGCTCGAGCGGTCACGGACTTCGGCCGGAGCAATCCTTCCAAGATCTGATCATGACGCTGCAGCTCTATTGGGCGGCGTACGGTTGCGTCATATTGCAGCCCTATGACATGGAAGTTGGCGCCGGCACGTTCCACCCGGCGACGACGCTGCGGGCGCTCGGTCCCAAGCCTTGGCGCGCGGCCTATGTACAACCCTCGCGGCGGCCGACCGATGGGCGCTATGGGGAAAACCCCAATCGTTTGCAGCACTACTATCAGTACCAGGTGATCCTCAAACCGTCGCCCGAGGATATCCAGGAACTCTATCTAAAGAGCCTCTATGCCATTGGCATTGACCCGAGCAATCATGACATCCGCTTCGTCGAGGATGATTGGGAAAGCCCGACGCTCGGTGCCTGGGGGCTCGGTTGGGAGGTCTGGTGCGATGGCATGGAGGTGTCGCAGTTCACCTATTTCCAACAAGTTGGCGGGTTTGATTGCGAACCGGTCTCGGGCGAGCTGACCTATGGGTTGGAGCGCCTTGCGATGTACGTTCAAGGGGTCGACAACGTCTACGACCTCAACTTCAACGCTGGCGAAGGCGTTGAGCGCGTTGCCTATGGCGACGTCTTCCTGCAGGCGGAACGAGAGTATTCACGCTACAACTTCGAGCACGCCGATACGGCAATTCTGCAAGACCACTTTCGTGATGCGGAGAAAGAATGTCAGGCGTTGCTCAAGGCAGGTGATAAGGGAGATCGGCACGAACTTGCCTTGCCAGCTTACGATCAATGCATCAAAGCCAGCCATATCTTCAACTTGCTCGATGCACGCGGGGTGATCTCGGTGACGGAGCGCCAGAGCTATATCTTGCGTGTCCGTGATTTGGCCAAGGGGTGTGCGACGGCCTGGCTGAAGACCGAGGGCGGCGGGGCCGGGTAGATTCGCTAAGCGCCGTGTACTGGTAGGCGCTTGCGTAGGCGGGCGGACGAATGCCAGCCAGAGATGCGGCGAGGCAACCTAATTGCACATGGGGGACGACAAGACGTGCCGGGCTTATCACGGCCCCGGTGATGCATCCGATCGCATGGTAATCGTGCGCGGACGAAGTTGAGAGGGCACTTGCATGGAGCTGGATGAAGGCCTCGCCATTGGCGACTTCATGTCCTTGACGATCGGAATTATCGTTTACTTTGCGGGCGCCGAGCTCACCCGTCGATGGTCGTTTCTGCGCGAATACAACATACCTGAACCGGTGAGCGGAGGGCTCGCGACGGCATTCGTGACGCTGTTGATTTATTGGTGGTTCGGAACCGCGATTTCCTTCGATCTCACGACCAGGGATCACCTGTTGGTGTACTTTTTCACGGCGATCGGTCTCAACGCGCGGTTCTCAGATCTCGTAGCCGGTGGTAAGCCGCTCATGCTGCTGCTTGGTCTGACCGTCGCATTCATGGTGCTGCAGAATGTTGTCGGCCTGATCGGCGTTTCGCTGTTTGGGTTGCCACAGGCGGTGGGCGTACTCGCGGGCACGGCCTCGCTTATCGGTGGGCATGGCACGGCCATTGCCTGGGCCCCGGAGATTGCCGAGCAGTTTGGTGTGGCCAACGCGCTGGAAGTTGGCGTGGCCTGCGCCACGTTCGGCTTGATCTTGGCGAGTTTGATCGGTGGGCCGATCGCCAAATATCTGATTGAAAAGAACAAATTGACCTCGGATCCCGACACTGCTCCAGTCGTTGGGCTACAGTACGATACCGATAGCGGACCAACCATCAATCACATCACGTTGATGGCCGCTTTGCTGGCGCTGCATGTGGCGATCATCCTGGGATATCTGGCGAACGAGGGACTTGCAAAACAGGGCTTGAAGTTACCGCTTTTCGTGACCTGCCTCCTGGCGGGGATCTTGCTATCCAACACGCTGCCGCGGCTCATGCCCAACATGAGTTGGCCGGCGCGAACGCCTGCCCTGGCGGTTATTTCCGACTATTCGTTGAGCATATTTTTGGCGATGTCACTGATGAGCATGCAGCTCTGGACCTTGGCGGGCCTTGCCGGCCCGTTGCTTGGCATTCTCGTGCTGCAGACAGTGGTGGCGTTTTGCTTCATCATCGCCGTGCTATTCCCGATGATGGGCCGCGACTACGATGCCGCCGTGCTCGGAGCCGGGTTTGGCGGGTTCACTCTCGGTGCTACGCCGACCGCGATCGCTAACATGACGGCCGTCACCAAGAAACACGGGCCAGCCCCCCTGGCGTTCTTGATCTTACCACTGGTTTCAGCATTCTTTGTCGACCTGGTGAATGCCTTTCTCATAAGAAGCTTTCTGAATTTTTAGGTGAACCGATGCCTGAACTCCTACTTGAGATTTTTTCCGAAGAAATTCCGGCACGCATGCAAAGCCGGGCGGCGGACGATTTGAGTGCCCTGATTTTGGCTGGGCTTAAGCAAGCAGGTCTCGTGGTGGACGGGGCACGCTCGTTTGCAACGCCGCGTCGTCTCACGCTTCACGTTTCAGACGTTCCGGCCAAGTCCCCAACTATAATCGAGGAGCGGCGGGGCCCTCGGGTCGGCGCGCCGCAAAAGGCGCTCGAGGGTTTTATGCGTTCGGCTGGATTGGATTCGCTCGATCAGGCAGAGGTGGTGAGCGATGCCAAGAAGGGCGATTTCTATGTGGTTCATATCGAGCGCAAGGGTGAGCTGGCGGATGCCATTCTCGCCCAAGTCGTACCGGACGTCGTGCGCAAATTTCCATGGCCCAAGTCCATGCGCTGGGGTGGTGGCCGGCTGCGCTGGGTGCGGCCGATCCACAGCATTCTTTGCGTGCTCGACGGCAAGGTTGTGCCGTTTTCGGTGGATGGAATTCAAAGTGGCACGCGCACTGTCGGCCACCGCTTTATGGGGCCGGATGCGTTCGATGTCGCGGGATTCGATGACTATTCGGCAAAGTTGAAGCGCGGCAAGGTCTTGCTCGAGGCAGACGCGCGCGCCCGCAAGATTGACCAGCAAGCGCAAACGCTGGCGGCGGCCGAGGGGCTCGAACTCGTCGCGGATAACGCGCTGCTCAGGGAGAATGCCGGACTTGTCGAATGGCCGACGGTGATGCTCGGCACATTTGACGAAAGTTTTCTCGATGTGCCGAGCGAGGTGCTCATCACCTCAATGAAGGCGCATCAAAAGTGCTTTTCGCTGAAGGACCCGGCAACGGGCAAGCTCGCCAACAAGTTCATGCTGGTCTCCAACCTCGAAGCGCGTGACAAAGGCAAGGCGATCGTCAAGGGCAATGAACGCGTCATCCGCGCCCGCCTGTCCGATGCAAAGTTCTTTTGGGATCACGATCTTGCGACGCCGCTCGAGGACATGGTGCCGCGACTCAGCAACGTCACGTTTCACGACAAGCTCGGGACCCAGGGCGAGCGGGTCGAACGCATCGTCGACCTAGCCGGGCGCATTGCCGAGCAAATCGGCGGCGACGTCGCAAATGCCAAGCGCGCGGCCCTGCTGGCCATTGCCGATCTGGTGTCCGAGATGGTTGGCGAATTCCCCGAGTTGCAGGGCCTGATGGGGCGCTACTATGCAAGTGCCCAGGGCGAGCCGGGTGAGGTGGCGCAAGCCATCGAGGAACATTATTTGCCGCAAGGCCCAAGCGATCCGGTGCCAACGGCGCCGGTCTCCATCGCGGTTTCGCTGGCAGATAAGCTCAACACGCTGGTCGGCTTTTGGGCAATAGATGAAAAACCGACGGGCTCGAAAGACCCCTTTGCACTCAGGCGCGCCGCACTCGGTGTCGTTCGCACATTGGTGGAAAATGAAATTCAGCTGCCGTTGTTTCGGATCATACGCACAATGGCGCAAACCACAGTCCAGGACTTTCGCGACCACAGCCACGAAAAGATTTCGGAGGTCCTGTTCAATCTCCCCGACGACGTTAGGGAAACACCGGAATTCGTCGCCCTCGACGAGCGAGTCACATTTGAGAGCGTGTTTGGGGAGGATTATTCAAGTCAGCTCACTCGAGCCATTGCGATAACGGACGATCTGCTATCGTTTCTTGCCGATCGGATAAAGGTTTACTTGCGGGACAAGGGCGCTCGTCATGATCTGATCGATGCCGTGTTTTCGCTCGGAGGGCAAGACGACGTGTTGTTGCTGGTCATGCGGGTCGAGGCGCTCGGAAGATTTCTCGACACCGACGATGGTTCCAACTTGTTGACCGGTGTCAAGCGGGCGCAAAACATTCTTCGGATCGAGGAGAAAAAAGACGGAAGATCCTACGGCGATTTGTATGAAAAGAACATGCTCAAGGCAAAGGAAGAAAAATCACTCGCCAAGGCCATCGAGCACACCACATCGGTCGCCGGCAAGGCTATACAAAGAGATGATTTCGAGGCCGCCATGACGGCGCTGGCGGAGTTGCGTGTGCCGGTCGACGCGTTTTTTGACAATGTGACGGTCAACATCGATGACCCGTCGTTGCGCCAGAACCGGCTGCAACTGTTGTCGAAAATTCGTGACGTCACGTTGCAGGTCGCCGATTTCACGCGGATCGCGGGTTGAATCCGTCAATCACGCCAGTGCTTTTCGTCTATGGCGCGCTGTTACGTCCGGCGATGCACCATCCAATGCACCAGGTCTTGATCCTGGGTTCCGTGGCGCTCGGGCCGGCATGGATGCAGGGCAGGCTTTATGATGTTGGTGCCTTTCCCGGGGCCGTGCTCTCGGATCGGCCGCGCGACCGGGTCTGGGGGATGGCGTTTCGCATGGCAAAGCCCACACGCATGCTCGCCTTGCTCGACCAGTTCGAGGACTGTACGGAAAACGATCCCGTGCCCCACAAGTTCGTCCGCAAAGAGGTTCATGTTCGCCTGGTTGGGGGGCGTGAGGTCGTGGCCTGGGTCTATCTCTACAACTGGGACGTTTCGCGTGCACGCTTCATCGCGAACGGGCGCTACCAAGCAAAACGACGGCCTTGTCGAATTCGGCATGCGCAGGGTTGATTGCTGAGCCGCGCTTTAAAATGGTACTGCAAAAGTACCGTCATTATACCAGCGAGCCTCAATCCGAGTTCAATCGCATTTATCGCGACAATGCAGGCGTAGGCCGGGCAAATGGAGCCATGTGGCCTGTAGCCGCTGGCCCTCGTCGACGTTCAACAGGGCGGTGTGAGTAACAGTTTCTCCGCTTTCGCAGTATTGACCGTGACGCCAAGACCACAATTTCTCCAAACTCTGGTTGCATGACTTGTCCCCAAGTTGAGGGTGATCGGTAACGAACCGATTCATGGTTAACAGTCCATAAACGAATTTAACGCCTAATGCTGACGCTAGTGTCGGGGTTGCGTTCCTGAAGGGGTAATCAGCGTGCTGATTGGTTCTGGAGGGACGGGCGCGGCCTCGTACAGTGTCGTTGCGTTATCGGGTAAATTGGGATGAGCAATCGCAAAGACTCCCCGTCCAGGGTACTTCTCGTCGCCGCTGCCGCTTTGCCGCTGGTGGGGCTGGGATACATCGCTGGCAACCAAGGTCTGCTAGGTCATCTCAAAGTCCAGTTGGAGGCTGAATTCGCCGGCGTTGGAGCGGCTTATGCCCGCAACCCAGTTGGCGGTTTGCGCGAAACCTCCATGATGCAACTTCCGGCTGCCGCGGCCGGGCTGTTTCTCACCAAGGGCAAAGGGCCGCGTGCCGATTCGCTCATTGAGCAGCCGCTCGAGCGGGCAACCACTGTACCGAAAATGGCGCGGCCAATGCTGGCGGCCACTTCGACTTTCTCAAGCCCGACGCGTGATCAAATTTCGGCCGGCGAACGGTCCGGGATCGATGCCGAGACGGTACGGCGCGCAGACGTTCCGCAGCCCATTCCCGCTTCCACATCAAAATCGTATGTCCGGTTGGCGCAACTCGACGCGGCACAAGGCGGCGCCCATATTGCCGGCAGTCCGAGCGCGTCGGCGTTCATCGCCCATGCCTCCTATGCCTCCTATGCCGCCTACGGGCCGGTCGCGACATCCGACAGCGCGGACGAGCGCCCGCCACACGCTGGCCTGTCGGTGAAACAGGCGATGGTTTCGGGCAAGGGCAAGCACAAGTTTTTCGGCGGTCTGACAGAGCGCGAGTTTCGCGCCAAGGAAATTCGCTGTTTGTCGATGGCAATCTATCATGAGGCCCGCGGCGAACCGCTCAAAGGTCAGCAAGCCGTGGCGCAAACCATAATGAACCGGGTGCGCAGCCACTACTATCCCGACACGGTTTGCGGTGTGGTTTACCAAGGTTCGTACCGGCGCACGGGTTGTCAGTTCTCATTCGCCTGTGATCGACGCTCGGACACGCCACGTGACAAGCAGCTGTGGCAGGCCTCGAAGACGCTCGCAACCAAGGTCGCCGACGGCAAGGTCTGGCTCCCTGATATCGGCTACGCGTCGCACTACCATGCAACCTACGTTAAGCCCAAGTGGCGCAAATACATGAAGCGCATCAAGCGGATCGGCGTGCACATATTCTATCGCGCCAAGTTCCTGCCGGTGCCGATCGAGGTTGCCGCGAGCAGCAAATAGCCTGCTTCGCTCACAATTTTGCCCGACAATTCCCAGCGCTAAGAGGCCACTGAAGCAGTCGTATTGGCCTATCCGCCAGCGATTTGCTCGGCCTTCTCGACCAGCACCTCGGCCTGACGGATGGACGCGTAGTCGATGAGGCGACCATCGAGTGAGACGGCGCCCTTGCCGGCTTTGGCGGCCTCTTCCATGGCAACGAGAATGCGGCGGGCGCGGGTGACTTCTTCTTCGCTCGGGCTCATGACCTCGTTGGCGAGTGCGATTTGCGACGGGTGAATTGCCCATTTGCCCTCGCAGCCGAGCACGGCGGCGCGCTTGGCGGCGGCACGGTAGCCGTCTGCATCGGAGAAATCACCAAAGGGGCCGTCGACCGGGCGCAGGCCATTGGCCCTGGCGGCGACAACCATGCGCGCAAGCGCGTAGTGCCACATGTCGCCCCAGTGCACGCTACGCTCGCCGTCATCGCCTTCGGGATCGGTGAGGACGGCATAGTCGCGGTTGACGCCGCCGATGATGGTCGTGCGGGCCCGTGTCGAGGCGGCGTAGTCGGCAACGCCGAAGTGGAGCGATTCATTGCGTTTGCTGGCCGCCGCGATTTCCGTGACATTCTGCATACCGAGCGCGGTCTCGATGATGTGCTCGAAACCGATACGTTTGGTGAAGCCCTTTGCATCCTCGATCTGCGTCACCAGCATATCGATTGCATAGACGTCTGCTGCGGTACCGACTTTGGGGATCATGATGAGGTCGAGGCGCGCACCGGCTTGCTCGACGATGTCGACAACGTCGCGGTACATGTAATGGGTGTCGAGCCCGTTGATGCGGATCGACATGGTCTTGGTGCCCCAGTCGAGATCGTTGAGCGCTTCGACAATGTTCTTGCGGGCCTGGGCCTTGTCGTCGGGAGCGACGGCGTCCTCGAGGTCGAGAAAGACAACATCGGCAGCCGAACTTGCCGCTTTTTCAAAGAGTTGCGGTTGGCTGCCGGGCACGGCAAGCTCACTGCGGTTGAGGCGTGCGGTTGCCTGCTCAATAACGTGAAAGCTCATGACGCGGTTTGTCCCTTCGGCTGTCGCTTGGCTGACGGAACCGCGAGTGATCATGGGAAATTTTGTGCTGTCAAGGGGGCAGTTTACGCAATTGATCTCCATCGACATCGGGACGAGGGGCGATTAGCGATCGCTGATGGGGTCGTCAGCGGGAAGCTCTCTGTCAAAACGAAATCCTGTAACGGAAGAAAAATATAGAGCGATTGCCTGGGCGCGGCTATTCACGGAGAGCTTGTCGAAGAGGTTGCGAAGATGGAATTTCACCGTGTTAACCGTGATCCCGAGTTCGCTTGCAAGTTCTCTGTTGCTACGCCCCTTGGCAAGCAGTTCGAGCAGTGTGCTCTCGCGCTTGGTTAGTGTGTCGATGGGGTCGCGCCGTAACCCGCGCACATCCAGGAATGGGAACACCATACGGCCGGCCGCGACATCGGCGACTATTTCCAGTAGGCGCTCGGGCGGATCGTTGCGCGCGCAAAAGCCAGCCGCGCCGGCGGCCATTGCTCTGCGTGGTGTGTCGGTACCCTCGCCATGAGCGTAAACGACAATGCGTGGGACATTTTCTTGCGCTCGCAATACCTCGATGAGCCGCTCACCACCAAGCGCCGGCAACGACCAGTCGATGACACCGACAGTCATATTCGCCCGCAGGGCTATCTCGAGGAAACCTTCCGCCGTTCTGGAGGTGGCGACCAGGC
>JAUVMS010000411.1 GCA_030600135.1 Hyphomicrobiales bacterium
CACCCTTGAGATCGAGGTCGATGTGCCGGCCAACCGCCTGGCGGGTTTGCTACCGGGACGCGAGGTGGCCGTCACGCTTGACGATGGCACCCACCACGTTGCCGTGGTGCGGGCCCTCTTGCCATCCGAAAATGCCCTCACCAGGACACGAACGGCCCGTCTGCGACCGCACCTCACCGAAACAAGGCGCAGGCTTGCTGAAAATCAAAGCGTCACCGTCGAGGTGCCGATCGGCGCACCACGCGACGTTATCGCCGTTCACAAAGATGCGATCCTAAAACGCCAAGGCAATGATATCGTCTACGTTGTCAAAGACGAAATCGCCAAGCCGCGTCCCATCACGCTCGGAGAATCCATCGGCGAACGCATCGAGGTGGTGAACGGGCTGGCAGCCGGCGAAATCGTCGTCGTCCGCGGCAATGAACGTCTGCGGCCCGGTGCGAAGGTGCGGATCGACAAGAGCGCGTCATGAACCCGATCAAAGCCTCCATCGAGCGCCCAATCGCCGTTTTGGCGGTGGTTCTGATGGTGGTCATGTTTGGTTTCGTCGCCCTGCAGACGATCCCGATTCAGCTGGCGCCGGACGTCAATCGGCCCATCATCACCATCACCACATATTGGGGAGGCGCGGCTCCCGCCGAGATAGAGCGCGAAATCACCATCCGCCAGGAAGAGGTGTTGAAGGGCATCAACGGGCTGGCGGAAATATCGAGCCGCTCGGAGCAGGGTCGCGCCCGGGTCACGCTTGAATTCGACGTCGGCACCAGTATGGATCGGGCCTTGCTGCTCGTGTCCAACCGACTGGATCGCGTAACCGACTACCCTGAAGAAGCCGATGAGCCGAGCCTCCGATTGGCGGGCGCTGAGGACAATGCCATTGCCTGGTTCATCATCACGCGCCAGCCGGGCAACAACCGCAGCGTCCACGAGCATGGTGATTTCGTTGAAAATGTCATCAAGGACCGTATCGAACGTGTGCCTGGCGTTGGCAAGGTCAACGTCTATGGCGGTTCGGAGCGCGAAATCGAGATTGTCATCGAACCGGCGCTGCTCGCGCGCTACGGGCTAACCGTTGCCCAGTTCGTCCAGACGCTGCGCCGCAACAACGCGGCCATTTCCGCCGGCGATGTCGATGAGGGCAAGCGGCGCTATGCCGTGCGCACGGAGGCCGAACTCAACGAACTGGGCGCCATTCGCAGCGTCGTGCTGCGCTCCAACCAGGACCTTGAGACCGGCCGCATCGCCCGCGTAACGGTCGCAGACATTGCCAAGGTCGGTTTCGCGTATAAAAAACCGTCTGCCAAAATCCGCTTCATGGGCGATGACGCAATGGCGTTCAACGCACAGCGCGAAGTCGGCGCCAACGTTATCCAGACGATGGCCGGCATTGACGAAGCGGTTCGCGAACTCAATGCTTCGGTCGTCCCCAACGCCGGTCTGAAGCTGCGCCAGGTCTATGACGAAACGGTCTACATCAATTCCTCCGTCGACCTCGTACAACAAAACATTTGGATCGGCGGCACGCTTGCAGCGTTCATTTTGCTTATTTTCTTGCGCTCCTGGCGCGCCACGCTGATCGTGTCACTTGCCATTCCGGTTTCGGTCATCGGCTCGTTTGTTGCCATGGCCGCCCTCGGCCGCTCCATCAACGTGATCTCGCTCGCTGGCTTTGCCTTTGCCGTCGGCATGGTCGTCGATGCCGCCATTGTCGTTCTGGAAAATATTTATCGTCTACGCGAGCAGGGCATGCCGCCGCGCCAAGCCGCCTACGAAGGCGCCCGCCAGGTCTGGGGAGCGGTCTTTGTCTCCGCTCTCACCACGGTGATGGTTTTCATCCCGATCCTCATTATGGAGCTCGAGGTTGGCCAACTCTTCCGCGATATTGCGGTGGCCATTTCGGTTTCGGTCCTCTTGTCGCTGGTGGTCTCGGTGACAGTGCTACCGGCACTCGCCAGCCGGCTCCTGGTCTCCGGCGCAGGGAGCGGAACAGCTGCAGTCCGCCGCGTCCCATTGCCGGGCATCGACCAATTGGCTCACTTGTTTGTCCGCCTTGTCCTCGGTTTCACGCGCGCCGTTTCAAAAAGCCGCTTTCTGGCGCTGCTCGTCGTCACCATCGTTTCGGTATCGGCCGTTGCGGCTGCCTGGCGATTCCTGCCGAAATTGGAATACTTGCCCGACGGCAACCGCAATCTGATGTTCGGCATTGTCATCCCCCCGCCCGGTTACAATCTCGACACGACAACCCAGATCGCCCGCCGTATCGAGGCCGAGCTTAGCCCGCTGTGGCAGGACGGACCCGACGTCAAGGAAGACCCTGACGGTCCGCCCAAAATCCTGCGATTTTTCTTTGTCGCCACCCGTGCCTCGACTTTCCTTGGCGCCGCTGCCCGCGATCCCAAGCGCGCCGCCGAGCTGCGGCCGGTGCTGCAAAAACCGGTTTTCAAGGAGCCCGGCACCTTTGCCATCGTCAAGCAGCTCTCGCTCTTTGGTCGTGGCGTCGGTGGTGGCAAGAAAATCGAGCTTGACGTCTCGGGCCCCGAACTCGACGTCATCCTTAGCGTTGCGCTCAAGGCGACCGGCCGTATCGTGCAGCTGTTCCCCCGCAGCGAGGGCAATCAGTTCCGCCCCAAACCCGGTCTTGAGATGGGCGCACCGGAAGTGCGCGTTTCGCCGATTCGTTTGCGGCTCGCCGACGCCGGCGTCAGCGCGCTCGAACTCGGCCAAAGTATCGACACTTTCAACGATGGCCTGCGCGTCGCCGAAGTCACCGTGGGCAACGATCGCCTCGACTTGACGCTCAAGGGGCCGCGTCGCGATATCACCTCGACCCAGGGCATCGGCAATTTGCCCGTGGTCACTGCCGGCGGCACCATTGTACCCGTATCATCGCTCGCCAAGGTCGAACTCACGGCCGGCCCCACCGAAATCCGCCACCGCGAGCGCCAGCGCACCGTTACGCTGGAGGTCGTGCCATCGCCGCGCCTACCCCTCCAAGCGGCGATCGAGCAGCTGCGGGAAAAGGTCATCGCCCCGCTCGAAGCCGCAGGTTTGCCGCCAGGCGTCAAGCTGCGCATATCGGGCACCGCCGACAAGCTCACCCAGACGGCGCAGGCGATGCAGCGCGACCTCGTCATCGCCCTCATAATTGTCTACTTGGTGATGGCAATCCTCTTTGAGAGCTTTGTTTACCCGTTGATTATTCTCCTCTCCGTCCCACTGGCGGCGGCCGGCGGCGTCGGTGGCTTGGCGGTGCTCAATTTGTATCAATTCCAGCCACTCGACATGCTCACCATGCTGGGCTTCGTGATCTTGATCGGCATCGTCGTCAACAATGCCATTTTATTGGTTCACCAAACGCTCTTTCATTTGCGCGAAGACGGCCTGGCGCCGAGCGATGCCATCATCGAAGCGACACGCAACCGTATCCGCCCGATATTCATGTCGACCCTCACCAGCGTTGTCGGCATGTTGCCGCTGGTGCTCTTTCCGGGCGCCGGTTCAGAACTTTATCGCGGTCTCGGCTCGGTCGTGGTCGGCGGCCTCGCGCTCTCGGCACTGCTGACTTTGCTCATCGTCCCGCCGATGTTGACAATCGTCGTCGGCACCCTAGAGCGCCCACGAAAGACAGGTGCCAGCGCACCTGCCATCGACCAGCCGGCCACGGCCGAGTAGGACACGGCGCAACTACCGCGGTCGAACCCAGCGTCGGATTGCATGCGAAATTGAACCAATATGCC
>JAUVMS010000476.1 GCA_030600135.1 Hyphomicrobiales bacterium
AAGAAGTGCATCGCGTGGGTGTATGACGATTCATCGATCATGTCGGATCTCGCATCGGGTAACTGGAACGACTATGAAATGCCGCTTGCATCGGAGGATGACAATCCGTGGGGTCTCGCCGTGCCACTTTCTGAAAAGGGCTGTGTTTTCGGTAATTTCATGTCCGGCATTACCTACAACTGGCATCAAACGGGACGCCTGATCGAACTCGAGAAGAAGTGTGATATCCAGCCTACCAAATATCTCGCCGATCAAAATGCGCGCTTTAACGATTGGCTGGCCAAGAAATAGTCTCGCATGAGACCAGTGTGCCCGGGGTGCCATCCGTTGGTGCTCCGGGCCGACGTAGACAAAAGTAAGGGCCGCAGGCGATGTTGGAGTCGTTCCAAGAATTTTTTCGGGAATTGGCCAACACCCATCCCAAATGGAATTTTATCTACCTTTATGATCCGGCTCAGGCTGAGCGGGTGCTCTCGGGCTTTTGGATGACGATCAAACTCTCGGTCGTCTGCGTCATTCTCAGCGTCGTCATCGGGGTCGTTGGGGCCTGGCTGCAAGGTTCGCCAAACAAGATTGCGCGCAACTTCGTCCAAGGCTACATCCAATTCTTCAGAAACACGCCACCCCTCATCCAACTTCTGTTTTTCTATTTTGCCCTCGGCCAATTCACTCCGACGTACTCACCCGATGGCTGGCTCCAGGTGCCGATTATTTCCAACGTTGGATGGGCGATTATCTCCCTTTCGTTCTTCGCCGGCGCGTTCAACGTGGAAATTTTCCGGTCGGGCATTGAGGCGGTACCTGAATCGACGCAGGAGGCTGCCGAAGCACTCGGCATGAGCAGGTTGCAGACCTACACGAATGTGGTCCTGCCGCTGGCCTTTCGGGTCAGCTTGCCGGCGCTCAACAACAATTTGGTGAACCTGGTCAAAACGACCACCCAGGCAATTGTCATTGCGGTACCGGAGCTGCTCTACCAGCTGGTCAGCATGTACAATGATTATTCGACCTCGCAGCGCGCCTGCATGGTGTTGATGTTCGTGGTCTACATCGTGCTCGTCGGTATCCTCGTGGCGGGGATGAACCGGTGGGAGCGGGGCATGCGCATTCCAGGTTACGGGGGCTAGGTGCATGGCGATGTTCGCTCCCATACCTGGAGTCGGTGGTCGGGCCAACACGGACCTGGCGGTATTGCTGCCTGCGCGCGTGCGCGCCAGCGGTGAGCCAGATGATCTGCTCTTCAGTCGCTGGGTTGCCTCGAGACCGGCCTCGTTCTTCGTCGTGCTTTTGGGGATCGCGCTGCTGTGGCCGGTGACGGCGTTTGCGCAGTCGAACTATACGCTGGCGCAGGCGACCGAAGCGTTGTGGCGGTGGATGCCGTTCCTTGTCACCAAGGGGTTTGCGCTCAACATCTTGATTAGTTTCCTCACCATGGCGGTGGGCACGCTTGCCGGTGTTGTTCTGGGGCTGTGGCAAATCTCGCCGATTAACATCGTGCGGAGATTGGCGTCATTCGTCACCCAAGCGTTTCGCAATTCGCCGTGGCTGGTGTTGCTGTTCATCGTGATGCTTGCGTTTCCGTTCGAGATCAAGCTGGGCGGGTTTGTGATCATGATCCCGGACTGGATCAAGGCGGTGTTCGGGCTCTCGTTGCCGATCATGGCGAATATCTCGGAGGTGGTGCGTGGCGCCATCCAGTCGGTGCCGACGGGGCAGTGGGAAGCGGCGGAATCGCTTGCCTATTCGCGGAGCCAGACACTCTGGCGCGTTATCCTCCCGCAGTGCTTCAAGCGCATGATCCCACCGTGGATGAATTGGTATGCGATTTTGACGATGGCGACGCCTTTGGTCTCATTGCTCGGTATCGAGGAGATCGTCACGCTGTCGCGCCAGGCCATGGAGGCCGAGGACAACCACCCCGAGCTGCTCATCCCATTCTATGGGTTCGCGCTCGTCATCTTCTTTGCTTACTGCTACCCAATCGCGCGCGCCACGATGGCGCTTGAGCGCCGGTTCACGGTCAAGCTCTAAGCGCCTATGGAGGACCTATTCACATGGTCGAAACAAACTGGACGCGGGATCAACCAATCGTTGCACTCGAGGGCGTGCGAAAGTCCTTCGGGGATCTCGAGGTTTTGAAGGGCGTCTCGTTCGATGTCATGAAGGGCGAGGTGATTTGCATTATTGGGCCGTCCGGTTCTGGCAAATCGACGCTCATTCGCTGCATCAATGCGCTCAACACCATCGATGCGGGCTCCATCAAAGTCGAGGGCCAGGAGGTCCACGATCCGAATCTCGACAAGCTGGAACTACGTAAGAAAGTCGGCATGGTGTTCCAGCAGTACAACCTTTTCCCTCACAAAACGGCGCTGCAAAATGTGATGATGGCACCGGTTCTGGTGCTGAAGGAGCAAAAGGAGGAGGTCGAGCGGCGCGCCCGGGCGCTGATTACCAAAGTCCGGCTCAACGGCAAAGAGGACAGTTATCCAGGCGAGCTTTCAGGTGGCCAACAACAGCGTGTGGCAATCGCCCGCTCGCTCGCGATGCGCCCGGACGTGATGCTCTTTGACGAGGTTACTGCGGCGCTCGATCCAGAGACGGTCAAGGAGGTGCTGGTGGCCATTCGTGAGCTGGCCGAGGAGGGCATGACCTGTCTGTTGGTCACGCACGAAATGGGTTTTGCCCGCGAATTGGCGGATCATATCTATTTTACGGATCGTGGCGTCATCGTCGAGCACGGGTCGCCGAAATCGTTTTTTGATGAAGCCAAGGACCCGAGAACTCAAGAGTTTTTGAGCCAAATTCTGTAAGCCACCGGGGGGTTGTGTTGATTGTTTTCGTTGGAGCCGGAACCGGGGTGTGCCCCAGCACCCTGGCGCAATCGGCATGGTGGCCTCAGGCAATGTCGTCGGACTTCGCCCGTCCGGTTGCGCCGCAATGAATTCCGCTAACCACTCCCGGGGCGTGCGACCACTGTCATAGGTTGGGTTAATCATGGTTGAGAACGGTCGCAATGAGCTGGGTCAGCCGATCGGCTTTGCC
>JAUVMS010000378.1 GCA_030600135.1 Hyphomicrobiales bacterium
GGCGTCGCGTCGAAATATTTATCCAGCTACCTCGGCTGGCGCCGCACGATCGAACGCGACGGCGATCGCTTCACGCCGCGCCACTGCATCTGTCAAGCGCTTTGATGATGAGAGAACTACATTCTCGCGGAACAGAGCCATCACGTTACGTCGAACTGCTGAATTGTTTTCTCGAAGATCGAGAAAATCACGTGGGTGCCGCCGCCGGCCTTCCATGGGACGACAAGTTTGGCCGTGCTGCATGGAATGTCTGCCGCCTGTGCGACCATGCTGCCAGCAAAGGCCGACACCGAAGTCAGAGCGACTACAAATGAGAGGAATCTAGGCATCTTGTTCTCCCTATCCTGCACGTGGTGGTTCGTCGATTGGTGCAGTGCCATCATGCATTTCGCGGCACGATTGTGGCGGGACCGACTATAGCATCGGGTGATGTCAGCGCAAACGACGCCCGTTCATGGAGACGGTCGGCCCACTGCAATAGGCATTCGAGACATTATCGTTCAGGCCACTGATAGATTTCTTGGTAACGCTGATTTACCGCGCAAGCGATCCGGCAATGAACTTGCGAGCGCTGAATGTCGGATGTTTCGTCGGTGGCCGCACGGAGTGCGCCTTCAACCGAACCACTGACCGCAAGGTTAACGGAAACGGTCAACCGCCTGCTGCCTGTGCCAATCTGACTGGCGCGCACCATGACAGTTTGGCGCCGGCCGGAATTGGTAGATCGTCGGTCTTTTTGATAGGCGGATCAATCCTCTAGGCGCGCGCGCTCAGCGGCAAAACGCTTCTTGAGTTGTGGCACCAGCCCGCCATCGGCGAGCAACCGCTTGAGATATTCCGGCAGCGGTTCAAGCTGCACAACCAGTTTTTTCTCCGTCAAGTGCAGTTCGCTACAGACCACATCAAGTTCTGCCAAGTCGCCATCCGAAACGTCATCGAGGTTTTTCGCAATCATCACCGGCAGGCCGAGATTGATGGCGTTGCGATAAAAGATACCGGCGAAGGTTCGCGCAACGACCCCGGCGACACCGAGGTGTTTCAACACTTCTGCAGCCTGTTCACGCGATGAGCCCATGCCGAAATTCCTGCCGGCGACCAGAACGTCGCCAGGCTTCACGCTTGCTGCGAAATCCGGCCGAACGGCCCCCAAGCAATGCCCCGCCAGCGCAGCCAAACCACCTGCCATTGCATGGCCGGGGGCTAGCTGGTCCGTATCGATATCATCGCCCAGGAGAAAAATGCGATTGGTCATGGTGCGCGCCCGCTCTCCGCCAAGAACTCCCGCGGATCCGCAATGTGGCCGGCGACGGCCGAGGCGGCAACGGTTAATGGCGAGCCGAGCCAGACTTTTGAGGATGCCGCTCCCATGCGACCCTTGAAATTGCGAGCGGTGGAGGAAATGCAAGTTACATCCTCACCGAGCCTGTCATTGCCATAGCCCGCGCAGATACCGCAAGCGTTCGCGAGAATGCGAGCGCCTGCATCCTCAAATACCTGCATGATCCCCTCGGCGGCGGCGCGGTCTTGATCGTGCCTGGATGCTGGCGCCACGATCAGTTCGACACAGGGTGCGGGCTTGCGGCCGCGCAGGATGGTCGCGGCGTACTTTAGGTCCTGGTACTTCGCGCCAGTGCATGCGCCGATATACGCAATGTCGATCGCTGTTGCTGGTGCCTGGCTGACGGGCTCCGCATTGGCTGGGGAATGGGGCGCGGCGACTTGCGGCTCGAGCGTCGCGGCATCAAAGACGTGATGGGCGAGAAGCTTGGCGCCCGGATCGCTCGAAAAATGCTGCCAGTCGCCTACCTCAACCCCTGCCTTTTTCAGATAGGCTACAGTCACCTCGTCGGGCGCGATCAAGCCGGCCTGGGCACCCAGTTCGGCTGCCATGTTGGTAAGCGTCATGCGTTCCTGCATCGCCAGCACCGCCACCGCCGAGCCGCAATACTCAATCGCCTGGTAGCAGCCACCGTCCATGCCGAGCCGGGCACACAACGCAAGCATGATGTCCTTTGCCATGACGCCGTCGCACAGCCTGTTCCGCCACTCGATCAATATCGTCCCGGGCACCTTCAGCCAGATCTCACCCGTCGCCAGCACGCCCGCCATTTCGGTCGCGCCGACGCCGAACATGTAAGCCCCGAAAGCCCCGCCGGTGGGTGAATGGCTGTCGCCCCCGACAACGAACATTCCGGGCCTCAGGTGACC
This sequence comes from Hyphomicrobiales bacterium, assembly GCA_030600135.1. Taxonomy (GTDB): domain Bacteria; phylum Pseudomonadota; class Alphaproteobacteria; order Rhizobiales; family JAUVMS01; genus JAUVMS01. The sequence goes on from JAUVMS010000378.1 coordinate 2,209, forward strand.
GCGCTCCGGCAGCACGACATGGCAGATGCCCTCTCCATCGTGAAACGTCACGTCGCGTTGCCGCGCCCAGGTGCGGGTGAATTCGAGAATGCGTGCGCCCTCATCGGTATCGCCGGGCACGAAATGATCCGAAATCAGCACCACCCTCGAGGCATCGAACAGGCCTGCGCCGAGTTCCTTCAGGATCGGTTCGACACGACGCGGGCCACCTGAATCGTGGATCATGGCAAGGTCGACCGTGGCGGTGACCACGTCGCCCGGCCGGACCACGTCACGCCCGGCAGCGCGGGCGATGATTTTTTGAGCCAGGGTTTGCGCCATCACACCAACCGCGGATAAGAGCGGTGCAGCTCCGGTTGCTTCATCATCAGCGATGAGTTTCCGGAAAGATTGTGTCACCATTCTACATGACGATGGCGCGCGACGCGATCTCTGTTGATCGCAACAAGCTGTGCCCGACAACAGGGATGGCAAGCCCCACCTCGCCAGAAAGAGGCGACCAGCGAGGTTGATAGCACCAGGCCGATCGCGCCTGCCTTACCCGCCAATGGCAACGGCGCTCAACGTGTTGGTGAGGCTTGTTGGTTAGCCGCCCGTGCGCTCCCTGATGATGCGCAGTGCTTCCTTTAGATAGACGCGAAAGAGCGGACAGTTCTCACTCATCGGAAAGTGCCCAATGACTGGGCTGCGAGGGAAACCGATGCGGCGTCGGGCTTAACGCGAACGTAAAATTCGGCCGTGACGTTGACACGCATACGGTTCTTGGTGATCAGAGCCTTGTTTGCGCCGCGCCGAGCCTCGAGGCGTAGCGTATTCATCCCTACGTCGGTGACGTCATGGATGATCGGCAGGACCAAGGCGCCGCCGCTGATGACGACCTTCTCGCCGCCAAGGCCCGTGCGCACGAAGGCAACGTCCTTCGATGAGCGGCGGTAAAGCCAGTAAAGCAGATAGACAACGACCGCAATAAGTATTCCCGCAAGGAGGATTGCGGTAATCAGGTCGGATCCGGTCATGACTCGAGTCTCCACTTCCAATCCGGCACACGGCGCGTGTCTGCGACGACGTGGCAGCGATTGTCGGTCGCGCCGTCTGCATTCCCTCTGTTCAGTTCAATCAATTTTTTGACCCACGGTTTCATCGGTTATCCTCGCCGCTCAGGTGCCGGGTCGCGGACCGCGGCGCGATAGATGACAAGCCCAAAGGCGATCTTGTTCAGGAAATCCGCAAGGTTGTAGATCAGATTGATACTTCCGGAATCGACCCCACCGCCAAGGTGCTCCATGAAGTATCCGAGTGGATAGATCGCCCACCCCACGGTAACGATCAGGCGGATGGCGATGAATGCAGACTGTGCCCACTCCTTGCCGCTGTTCGCGTTGATCTTGCTCGCTTCGCCGAGATAGAGCTCGCCCAAAATGTAAGGCCCGCCGGCGGGCGACACGAGAAAGCCGAGCGTCGGGCTCAGATAGTTCGCCGCGCCAAGATAGGCCGCCGCGATCATGATTGCGGACGACACCAATAGCCGGCAGAACAATGCCGCCGAGACCGCCGCCATAGCCGTTAGAACGAGATGATACGAGATGACTTTGAGCGGTACGGTTAGCTGCCAATCGACGACGCGATAAACAGTCGAGACATTGCCCGCGGACACCCAGATGCCGGTAAGAAAGTGGTAGTTGATAGCGGAGATCAACGCGACGACGCCGGCGACCGTTACGTGCGCTTGCCAATTCGTTGGAAGGCGCCGACGCTCGAGAAAGAAGAGTGCCGCGGCGCCGATCATGGCCAACGTGATCAGCCAGAACGAGACGCCCACGATATCGGTCGGCTAAAGCACCTCATTCATTGCCCAGTCTCCCACTTGGTCGTCGAAGTTTCA
>JAUVMS010000369.1 GCA_030600135.1 Hyphomicrobiales bacterium
CCTTCTCAAATTGCGTCTGTGTGCCTAGATGTGGTGATCATTCACGCGAATTTTAAGAGCAGAAGGCTTCAGAAAGCTAAACGAAAGGTAAAGAAAATAATAATAAGTATATGATTCTTATTGTATTTTCATTTTTCATGGTATGCCGGATGTGGTTTTGGTGCGGAGCGCTGAGTTCTTGGCTTTGCGCCGTCTGGCCCTCATATTTAAGGGCAATCAAATACCGAGCAATACAGAACGAGCAGTTAGAGCCAGCCTGCCAATTCACGACGGGTAACCGCTTCGATGACGCGCATGCCGTCGTCGGTGTCGTTGAGGCAGGGGATATGGGTGAATTGTTCGCCACCGTGCTCCTTGAAATTCTTGGCGGCCTCGACCGCAATTTCCTCAAGTGTCTCAAGACAATCGGAAACAAAGCCTGGATTGAGGACGGCGATGCGTTTGGTGCCTGCCGCCGCCAGCGCTTCGATGGTTTTGTCAGTATAGGGCTGGAGCCATTCTTCTGGGCCGAAGCGAGACTGAAACGTCGTTTGCAGCCGGTCATCGTCCCAGCCAAGGTTTGCGCGCAAGAGCCGTGTCGTCTTGTGGCAATGGCAGTGATAAGGATCGCCGCGCTTGAAGTAGGATTGTGGAATGCCGTGGAAGGAGGCGAGCACCACCTCGGGTTGCCAGTCGAGCGTGCCCAAGTGAGTGCGGATCGAACTGGCCAAAGCGTCGATATAGACGGGATCGTCGTGGTATGGCGGAACCGTGCGCACAGCTGGCTGCCAGCGCATCGCCTTGAGAGCGTCGAATGCCTTGTCGTTGACGGTCGCGGTTGTTGTTGCGCTGTACTGCGGATAAAGGGGAAACCACAGGATGCGGTCGCAGCCCAGCTCTTTGAGTGCCGCGATACGGGACGGAATGGACGGATTGCCATAACGCATGGCCCAGTCGACGACGATCCTTGGATCCTCCCCGGATAGGTTGGTACTCAACTTGTCGGATTGGTTGCGTGTATAAGTCCGCAGGAACGATTCATCGGTGTCGGTGTTCCAGATCGCCTCGTAGGCCTTGCCGACGCGTCCCGGCCGTCGGGTCAGGACAATGCCGTGGAGAATGGGGAGCCAAACCGCCTTCGGCCACTCGATGACCCGTTTGTCGGTGAGAAACTCACGCAAATAGCGTCGAATGGACCAATAGTCCGTGCCCTCCGGTGTGCCCAGATTGATGAGTAGTACGCCGATGCGGCCCCATTCGACAGGTGGATGATCGTTCGGCAGGTGGGTCGTCTCGGCCGCAAACTGGCCGGTGTCGGCGCGTTTGTTCATGGCGAGGTTCCTCGGGACCAAAAGTGATTGGGCACAGGTGCGTGTTACGCGGCGATCAGCCTAGCAGATCAGACGGGTGCGGTACCAGTACGCTGCGTCCGTCCCGGCTCATCGTCGATGCCGAGCAAGGCCTTGTTTGTTGGCCCAGCAATGCTGCAGCTGGTTCTGAATTACGGGCTCACTCGAACAGGAAGTAAAAACCGTAGCCCACGATCAGTGCGGGGATGGCACTGTAGAGCGTCGCCACAAGGGCCGCGCGAGGCGCCATGGCAATGGCCGGGAAGAGGGCGTCGCCATCGTTTGAAATGGCATTTGCCATTTGTGCCGACAGCGGGATGGCGCCAGCAAGGTAGAGCGAGGTGACGACGATCTGCGGTCCGCAACCCGGGATGAAGCCGACGAGAATAGCCACCAGCGGCACGAACGGCGCCCAAACCTTGAGCCATGTCTCGATGCCGGAGCCCGAGAAATATACCCCCAACTCGTAGGTCAGGAAGCCGAGGATGACCCAACCCGTGACGAAGTTCGTGTCCTTGATGATGCGCTCTGAAATGGGGTAATTGCAGCTGCCATCTTCAGCCACGTAGGCATGGGTGTTGGCGTTCTTGCTGGTGGCCCACATGATGAGGCACAAGAGACCGCCAGTGACGCCGATCCAGCGTGTTGGCTGGTACTCGGCGAGCGGGCCAAAGAAGGCATCGCTATCTGTCTGCGTGGCGACGAATAGGCCGAGGATGCCGGCGGGCACGACCAGCAAAATCCAAATCCGCGAGAACATATTGTAGATTGGCGTCGGCTTGGGAGGCGCCCCGGTGTCGTCAAAGACCTTGTCGGCAATGGCGCCCTGGCGCTGGCTCGGCCGCATAAAACCCTGGCCGTGGATCGCATCGACAATCCAGCCCGACAACGTACCAACCGTAAATCCAATAGTCATCATCATCAGGCCGGTCATTGGTTCGCGGGCAATGAGCAGGAAGGCGGCATCGCCCATGGTGGCGATGAGCACGGCGACCACGCTGCCAAAGGAGACATGGCCGCGGGTGTATTGCGTAATGACGACAATGGCGCCACCGCAGCCTGGCAGCGCCCCGAGAAACGAGGCAAAGGGGGCTTGAAGCTTTTGGGCGCGCGCCATGGCGGGGCCAAGGTCGAATCGCAACCCAGCTTCGAGGAAATAAATGAGTGCCAACGTGCCAGCAACAAATACCGTGACTTGGAGATAGGCGTCGGAAACAGACCGGAAGACGAGCCCGCGCAGCTCTGGGCCGGCGCACGCCAGCGCGAGAACCACGAGCAGCAGGAACAGGCGGCTGGCGTTGGCTGGCCAGACAAAGCCCGTAAGCTCACGGGCCTGGCGTTCTACCTTTAAAACCAGTTCGTTCATCAACCGTCATCCGTCTCGCTAAGCGCGCACCGGGCTTGGCAACTGGCCGAGCCTGGCCGTTTCGCGTTCGTTCACAATGTTGTTGTGGTTCCCCACACGGGTCGCTTCTCTCACAGAAGAGAGTAGTGCTATTAAGAATGATTTGCAAGTAGAGCTTCGGTGGAAATCGCTGTTCAAATAATGTTTTCTAATTGTTCATCTTATGTTCGATTTCGATTCCAGATGTTTTCGCTCGCAGCGACAATCGGCAGCTGGAGTGGTGCGCGCTCGACAGCTGGGCGTCAGGGGTCAGGTGAGCTGATCGTCAGCCGAGGCATCACTCTCGGCCATGGCGGGCGTGGCGGACTTGAGGGCAACGGCTACAAAGACCGCGAAAAGGCCTAAGAGAACAAGGGCTGTTAGCGCGCCACCCACTGGAATAATCACTTTGCTGATTTGGTTGGATAGGCCGGCAGGGATCACCCCAGCCCCCTTCAGAACGGCCTTGAGCGCGCCAAAACCCATGATCGCCGCGGTACCAGCGACAAGCCAAGTGGCGAGTTGCTCGATGCGGTGCAGGGCGGGGTTGCTGGCGAATGCATAGGCGCTTTGTGTCGCACGCCTATGCCAGCGGCCGGGTCGGCGGCGCACATTTGGCATATCTTGGGCTGAAGGATCTGGGGCTGAAGGACTCGGGGCTGAAGGACTTGGCATGGCTGTCGTCTCGGGCAATTTTCCAGTCGATTGTCTCGACAGTCTTATCTCGATGGCCTTTCGCACCGCGGCGCGGTCAAGCTGTGAGACTACGCCATAGATTCGTTTTGTTCACGCCAAATGGGCATTCAGTCCATGGCTCCATGTGGGCAGCGCATACGCGGGGTCGTGGCCGTGGCTATAAGCGATCCGACATAAGGTGTCATGGCTCTAGCATAGTTGAAGGAATCTCCTCGTGCATCGTTGCCGCACGACGGCGATCGGATGCGGCTGCCTCGGTCCTGGGCGAGGCAAGGCCAGGGGATGTGGCGATCGAGGCGCAGACCGGGCCCGAGGGTTGGCGAGACATCGCCGAAATTGGCGATCGATTGTGGTCAGTGGCGAAAGTGCGGCTGCCCGGCATAGGCGACTCGACAGCGCCTGCCCAATTTTCTATAAGCCGTGAGCTGTCCGCCCGGTGCGATCGTCGAGCGGCCGGTTGTGGTGCGTGCGCCGTTCCGGCGAAGCGATAGTCTGCCCAGGTAGCTCAGTTGGTAGAGCAGCGGACTGAAAATCCGCGTGTCGGTGGTTCGATTCCGCCCCTGGGCACCATAGATTTCCCCAATGAAATCAATAGTATTATTGGTTAATGTTTATTAACCTGGAAAGCAGCGTCACAGTTTGCCAAACCGTTTTGGCAGAATAGGGCCTCCTGCGGTGCCGATTTCCGAGATGCGACGGATTGCTCTGCCAAAGCAGGCTTTTTCAGAAGCTCTGGAAACCTGAAGTCTCACCTTGGGCAGGACGGAACTAATTAGGTTCGGCCCCATCGACTTCCGCTCTTGGGCCTACGTCGATTGGAGCCAACAATGGCCATTGAGTATGAGCGACGCAAAAGGTGACCCAACTCCAATCGATACTGCTGTGTTTACCGCCACGTCCGACCGAAAAATCCGATAATC
>JAUVMS010000393.1 GCA_030600135.1 Hyphomicrobiales bacterium
GCCTCGCCATCCACCGATTGCGCTTCCGGCTCAGTCACCCCGCCGTCTTGGCGATCCAGCTCCTTGCCAGAGGGATCCTGGGCGAACGCAGGCACCATGGGCAGCTGAAAAACGAGGCCAATCAGCCCCACCATCATCAAACTCGGGAGATGCAGACGTCGTTTCATGACCTCATGATAGCCGTTCAATAAGGCCGAGCAAAGATGCCCGAGGTCACAGCCGTTTCAACGGGATCGGCTATCTGTTGCCAACCCATGTGCAGCGACTCGAGATTCAGCCTTGGCGCGCCTTGAAACGACGGTTGACTTTGTTGATGACATATAGCCTGCCGCGGCGGCGAACCACCCGATTATCGCGGTGCCGCTTGCTGAGCGACTTGAGTGAATTTCTGATCTTCATCGTTTCAAACCAGCTCGTTATGCGGCCGAAAGGCGCGATTCCCTTGTTCTTACGACATTGAGGTTGGGAGAACGTTGAGATTTAGGGCCGACGCCGATGAAAGTCAACGCTCGAGAACCGCGATGCCGTCACCAGTGTGCCGGATCCACTGCGGCGGACATGTCTGGCTTGGTGACTCCGAAAAGCCGTTTCGGGGCCAGCCCAGCGATCCAGGGCATGGAATGCAGCGGCTGGCACCCAAAAGCCCAATCCGCAATCAGCAGTTGGCGAGCACCGTGCGAAATCGCTCGAGAGAGCTATGATCCCGGATCATGCCGATTGGCACCGAGAAATGGCCACGCCGCGAGATGAACCTGTTGCTGGCGGGGATGTTCCAGTCATCAAGCAGCGCCTCGGCATTGGCGAAGGGGGTCACGTTGTCTTGATCGCCGAGCACGGTGACGATGTTTTCTGGCGGCATGACGGGTCGGCCTTGTGCGTCGAGCAGTGGCTTATATTTGCGCATCATCTCGGGCGTCCAGCCCTTGGCCATGGTCGCCTCGGCAATGCGCCACACTTTGGCCAGCGAGCCATGGACGACGGCATCCTCGATGTGGCCGCAATAGGAAATGAGGAACATGGCGTCGGGCCTGAGGCGCTGCGGCCAATCGCGGGATTTGTCGGCAACAAGTTGGGCCGTCATGGCGCCAAGGCTGCTGCCCCCGATGGCGACCGGACCCTTGGCCGAGCTACGGCACCAGTCAATCAGCACCGCCCATTCACGAACTGCGGAGGTAAAAAGATCCAGGGCACCCATTGGTGCGGTTGCGATGAACTGCTCTCCACCAAAGCGTCCCCGAGGCAACCTGCGGCCGTGCCACGGCGCTTCCGGGCGCACCACGCGAATTCCGGCAGCGACCATGGCGTCGACTTCGTCAATCAAGCCGCGCCAGTGATCGAACTCGACACAAATGCCATGACCGAAAATGAGCGTGGGCGGACTAGAAACGCCTGCCGGCTCGTAAACCCGCGCAACGACGCGATCGTTCATGCGCCTTGATGGAGACTGAAAACGTAGCCAATAGCAGTGCCCGTGCGGATGTTTGACGGACCGTGACACGGCGACTTCAGGCATTTCGGTCGGCACGGCAAAGGCGAGAGCCGGATCGGCGACCAACTCACCATAGTCCGCTTCGACTTCGGCGGGCGTTGGCACCTGCCAACGGATCGGGGCGACCTTGTCGAACAGCTGCAATGACGCGAACATCCCCCGCAGGCCGTTGAACAGGTCGCGTTTTGAGAGCCTGTCGAACTCTATTTTATCGAGCGTGCGCGGTGAGATCGACGCATTGCCGAAGAACGCCGCATCCCATTCACGCTCATTTTCAAGCACATCCTCGCGAACCGCCTCGAATCGCTCCAGGCGCTTCTGCAATCGACGCTCCAGTCGCGGCGTTGGTTCGATGTTGGCCTCGTGAAAGAACCGCTCGACGGAGCCGTGCGCGGCATCGGCCGAGGCCCAAAGTCGTGACAGCGGAAAGAACCAGTGGGCGACGATCCTGAGGGCGACGGTGTCGAACCACGGCCGGGCAATGAGGTTGCCGAATGGGGCGTGCAGGCTGGCGACGAACAATTCCTGCGCCGTGGTGCGCCATGGGGCCTGTTGAGTCACGATCGATCAACCTTGCAAAAGCTTCGTGCGTAACTGCGCGATAGAATTGGCATAGTATTCGAGCAGATTACGCTCCTCTGGTACCGGCGATACGACGTCGCGATCATTGACCAAGATCAATTGACGTCCCCTCAGCATGGCAATGGCGGCATCGATCGCCGCCTCCTCCTCGCCTTCTTGCATTGCAATGTGGGCACCAAGGGCACCAAATTCACGGGCTTTCTGCAAAGAGCGGCATTTCAACTCAGTCAACGTTGGAGAAACTTTGGCATCGAGCAATGTCATGGAGACGAGCGGAACCGCCGTAATGGGCATGACATCGATCACCCGATCGGTCAGTTCGCTCGCAAGTTTTGCAACGGCATCGTGAAAACTTGGCTTGTCCAGTTCGCAAAACGCGGCGCCATTGTCTCGCGACCACGCCCGCAGCGACAGCGGCTCGCCAAAATTGGCGCAGGCCACACCAAAACCCTTTTCTCGTCCGGTTAGCTTCCCCCACACGTACTGCAAAACAAACTTGCTCGATGATCCCAAGATAAACAGGGCCCCACGGCCACGAAAGTCCGTGTCGACGTTTGTGACCAATGTGCGCTCTTCGACGATCCGGTCGAAATTCGTGGCGACGGGGACGAGCATGATGTCGAGCGGCCCATCCGGATCAAAGACTTTGCAAATATAGCCGAGCAGTCCCAACTTGGGCGAATTGACCAGCCCGTTACGCGACAGTTTGCCCTCCCCGAAGATGGCATGTGGCACGCCGGCTTCAGTCGCCATTTGCACATATCGCTGCAGAACAATGCGGTAGAGTGGATCGCTCGTATCGCGCCTCAAGATATAGGCACCGGCCATCCGCAACATGGCCCGGAACGGCCAAACCCTCGCCCATTCCCCGGCGCCATAGGAGAGCGCGGCACTGCCCGACGCCAGATAGGTGACGAGCAGATAGTCCATGTTGCTGCGATGGTTGATGAAGAACACCACCGAGGTATCGGGCGGGACTGCCGCCAGCGCCCCCTCGTGGGCAAAGCCGAGACGGACGTGATAGATGCTGCGCAAAAACCAGCGGGCCAAACGGTAGCCGATCCGAAAATAAAAGAACGCATTGAAGGCCGGAACAATTTCGCGTGCGTATGTGAGCACCTCCGCCATGACCCCCTCACGCGGTACGCCGCGTTCGTCTGCCGCAATGGCGACGGCCTTCATGACCTCGGGATCGTAGGTCAGTCGATCAATCAAGACCCGCCTTTTGGTCAATTGAAAGGTCGGCAATTTTAGTCGGAGACGATCGTTGACGTCGGAAATGACTTTGTTCACTCGCCGACGCAGAAACCAGCGAACCCCCGGAAGAAAAAAGTGGTTGATGGCCGCAACGATTGCCAGGATTGCAACGACGACGACGAGCCATGTTGGCAGCGTGATGGATGATGACATGCCCAAGACTATGCAAATATTTACGCGAACACCTCGAACCAGTGACGACCGTACAACCGGTCGAGTCGGCACCGCGCAAGGTCGCAGATCCGTCAGTATGAAGCTTGAAGCTGTCCACCGCTAGCCCGGTTTGCAAAGTCTGCATTGCCGGCCACAGCATTGATGGGCCGCGTAATATCGCCGTCAGGACGATTGTGGAGCAGAAAATCCTTCGACAACCCATCAACGACGCTCTGCTCACGGGGATTGGAATCGCCAAGTGCTCCGGGGTCAAACGGCCCAGTCAATGCGGTGTCTCGCCACGAAGCCGTGCAAACGAGACTGACAGATATTCGTTGCAACGCGCTCTTTTATTCCATCCAGTTGCCTTGCGCGATTCGTAACTCATCGCTGGAGGAAAAAGAAATTCGGAGCATTCGCTCCGATACGC
>JAUVMS010000092.1 GCA_030600135.1 Hyphomicrobiales bacterium
CACGTCCGATCAGACGTCTGGTGCCGCTCCTAGCAGCAGGGCTAACGGCTCTGTGGTTGGGCGGATGTGGATCGATCAACACGGGTGCAGGTGGACCCAATTTGAGCACGGCTCAACCTGCGTCCTCGACGAAAAAGAAGGTCGCGTTTGCTCCGATCATCGGAGCTCCATCGACCGTTTCAAAAAGCTTGGAGAGCAATCTCGTTTCCGAGGTTGAGCGACATAAGGTTCCGGTTTCCAAAATTGCCACCGACAAGGCCGACTATACGATACGCGGTTATGTTGTGGCGGCTCCAGCCGCAGCCGGCACTGAGCTTTCCTACATTTGGGATGTGATGGACGACAAGGGCAAACGCGCCCATCGCATCACCGGCAAAGAGATCGTCAAGGGTCCCAAGAAGGGCGATCCCTGGGCCAATGTCGACGAGGCCGTCCTGAAAGGTATCGCATCCAAGACCGCAGCGCAGCTCGCCGCATGGGTTCCATCCAACCCACCACCAGCTGGCACGACGGCCGCGACACATGTTTCGGGCACCGCACCTGCTGCGGGCACGACCGCTGCAACCGCGGCTCCCGTCAAATCGGCAACGGCGACAAAACCGAGCACGCCAACCAAGGTCGCTGCGACCCGCCCCGGCATCGTTGAAGCCTATGTGCCTTCGATCAAGGGCGCACCTGGTGATGGCAACACTGCGCTTGCAACTGCGATCAAGCGCCAGCTGATACGAAATGGTGTCAAACTGGCCAAAGCATCGCACAAGGCGGCCTACTCGGTCCGGGGCAACGTCGCTATGGGCAAGGCCACGGGCGGTAAGCAGCCGATCCGCATCGAATGGCAGGTCTTCGATCCTGCTGGCAAGAAGGTCGGCACGGTTTCTCAAAAGAATTCCGTGCCTCAAGGTTCGCTCGATGGCGCATGGGGCAAGACGGCAGATGCCGCAGCGACCGCCGCTGCACAAGGCATCGTCAAGCTGTTACCCAAGTCCAGTGCCGTCAACTGAGAGAATCGTGGGTAACGCTCAACGATCTGATGCATAAACTGTTTTTGGAGGGCCGGGGCCGGTTTACAGGCTCCGGCTCGCTTGCTAGAAGCGAAGCGGCTGAGCTAAAGGTATAATTCCTTCACATCCAGTTTAGCGTACGCTCGAAGGACGCTAGAGATGAAGCTTGTCGCGGGCAACAGCAACCGCCAATTGGCTGAGGCGATTGCTAACTATCTCAACATACCACTGTCAAAGTGCGTTGTTCGACGCTTCGCGGACATGGAGATTTTCGTCGAGGTGCAAGAGAATGTCCGCGGCGAGGACGTTTTCGTCGTCCAGTCGACCTCGTTTCCGGCCAATGACCACCTCATGGAACTCTTGATCTTGATTGACGCTCTGAGGCGGGCGTCGGCGCGTCGCGTGACGGCCGTCATGCCCTACTTCGGCTATGCACGCCAAGACCGAAAACCCGGGCCTCGTACGCCCATTTCTGCCAAGTTGGTCGCCAATATGGTCGAGCGCGCTGGCGCCGACAGGGTGCTGACACTCGATCTTCATGCCGGCCAAATCCAAGGCTTCTTCGATATTCCAACCGATAACCTGTTCGCCGCACCGGCGATGGTGCGTGATATTCGCGAGCGCTATGAATTGAACGATCTCGTGGTCGTTTCTCCCGACGTTGGTGGTGTCGTCAGGGCACGCGGTCTTGCCAAGCGCATTGGTGCGCAGCTTGCCATCGTGGACAAGCGACGGGACCGGCCTGGCGAGTCCGAGGTTATGAATGTCATCGGCGAGGTTTCCGGCAGTCGCTGCATCCTGGTGGACGACATCGTCGATTCAGGTGGGACCCTGTGCAACGCGGCAGAGGCCTTACTCGAGCAGGGAGCAACCGGGGTGATGAGCTACATCACCCATGGCGTTTTGTCCGGCGGCGCGGTTGCGCGCATTACTGCGTCTCAGCTCGATCCTTTGGTCATTACCGACTCGATATTGCCGACAGAAGCGGTCCGCGTCGCCTCCAACATTCAAGTGTTGTCGATTTCCTCTCTCATTGCCGAGGCCATCAAACGTACGGCCGGCGAAGAGTCTGTTTCCAGCCTGTTCCACTAGAGCGCGATCATTTTGAATGGACGCAATTCAGGCTGCGACTGCGGCCTGGCGCATCGCGCTCAAGGTGCGAGCGCTTGTCGCGAGCGGTAGCGCAAACAAAGACGCGCCGCGCCCGCGCAGCCATGCGCCGCAGGCGCACTTGGCGTGAGCGAAAACAAACTAGATCATGATTCCAATCAAAAAGATCATGGTCAAGCAGCCGGCTTCGGCAGCACCCACGAACCAATGTGCGCGTGACCGGCGGCGATCGCGGTCCGCCATAGAAATAGACCCATGGCTTTTTCGCCCGATGGCCAGCCATGCACGCCGCCCCGAGAGGCTGGACCGCAGGGCTGATGGGCGTGTTGGTGGAGAAATCGACGCAAACTGTCGGAACGAGTGCCTATTCCGGGCCATTGCGACCAGGACGGGGCCGCCCATCGGCCGTCCCTCGCGAAGAAAATGGCCGTGGTTATTGCTACGGAGCCAAATTCCAGCGGCAGAGAAAAGGAGCGGCATTTTTTTTTGCGAAATGAATAACAAGGAAACGCCAATTGAATTCTCGGAAATGGAATTATGGTTTGACCGTGTTCGAACAAAAAAATGTATATTATGGTCTAAATGTACAATTTTGATTGAATTTGTTGGTGGACGATAAGAAAACCCGAACCATCCGTTTCACCCGGCCGTTCGCGCCATTCATCAGCAAGTTTGCTAACGATAACAGCGCCGGCGCTGCCTCGTTGATGGCGTCACCGAGTTCGAAGCTGTTGATCGACGGCATTGGAAGGTTATGGGCCCAGGCAGGTGATCAAAGCGGGGTGTAGGTTGCGGATGAAGTTTGTCCGCCACGATGAACACTATGAAAGTTCAGGAACTCACAGAAGTTTAGCGCAAAAGAAAGGGTCCGGATGCTGGATCTTCATCCAGACCCCGACGTCCAATCACCTAGCCATAAGCGCCCTCTCAACCTAATCCAAGCGGATTAGACAGGCATATGAATCACCAGACGATTGGGCTTCTCGATAGCATGTTACATGTCCCGATCGATCAACGATCACACGGCATTGAGAAACGTCGTGCGCATGTACATGCGATTTCTGCAAACTCCCCCCGAAACGTCGCCTTTTAACAAGGTAAAAAACGTTTTTAACAATGTAATCCGTAAACGGAGCATATAACAATGTCAAGCTTCGAACCTTGGTGAATCTGATTTGGTACCATATACAACGTATGCTCCGAGCGCACGCGGGAGGCAGCGTCTGCGACGTGGATGCGATCTGCCCAAAATCAAATGGTTCCACTGGAGCGAATAGTGCTCTAGAACCCCAGCCAACCCCAAAATAATCCAACAGCTAGGAATTTCGCGAGCGCTCATGGCCACACCACAATATGTCTATGTCATGGACCGGGTCTCCAAGACCTATCCAGGCGGAAAACAGGTCCTCAAGGATATTCATCTTTCATTTCTGCCCGGCGCCAAAATTGGTGTTGTCGGCGTCAACGGTGCCGGCAAGTCGACGCTGATGAAGATCATGGCTGGGCTCGATAAGGAATTCGTGGGCGAGGCTTGGGCGGCCGCCGGCATCAAGGTTGGCTATCTATCGCAAGAGCCGGCACTCGATCCAGAAAAGGATGTCGCCGGAAATGTTATGTTGGGCGTTGGTGAGAAGAAAGCCATGGTGGACCGCTACAACGAGGTTGCCATGAATTATTCCGATGACACCGCCGATGAGATGGCGCGCTTGCAGGACGAGATCGACGCCCAAAACTTGTGGGATCTCGACACCCAGGTCGAACAGGCCATGGACGCCCTGCGATGTCCCCCCGGCGATGCCGACGTCACCAAGCTGTCGGGCGGTGAGCGCCGTCGCGTGGCGCTCTGCAAACTTCTGCTTTCGCGGCCGGAAATCCTCCTCCTCGATGAGCCAACAAACCACCTCGATGCCGAGACCGTGGCCTGGCTCGAGCGTTTCTTAAAGGAGTATCCGGGCACCGTTATCCTGGTGACCCACGATCGCTATTTTCTCGACAACATTACGGAATGGACGCTTGAGCTCGATCGCGGACAGGGCGTGCCATACAAGGGCAGCTACTCGTCTTGGCTCGAGCAGAAGACCAAGCGCATGGCGATCGAGGGGCGTGCCGACGAGACCAAGAAAAAGACGCTCGAACGTGAACTGGAATGGATTCAAGCAAGTCCCCGTGCCCGCCAAGCCAAATCCAAAGCCCGCATCAAAGCCTATGAGGAATTGCGCAGTACCGCCGAGAGCCAACAGGTCCGCCGCGCTCAGATACAGGTGCCGCCAGGTCCACGTCTCGGTGGTGTCGTTATCGAAGTCCAGGATCTAAAGAAGGGTTTTGGTGATCAACTGCTGGTCGAGGACCTCTCATTCAAACTTCCCCCGGGTGGTATTGTCGGCGTCATTGGCCCCAACGGTGCGGGCAAGACGACGCTCTTTCGCATGATTACCGGACAGGAAGAACCGGACGCCGGCGCCATTCGTGTCGGAGAAACGGTAAAGCTTGGCTATGTGGATCAGTCTCGCGATGCCCTCGATGACGACAAGACCGTTTGGGAGGAAATTTCAGGTGGCAATGATATGATCGCCCTCGGCAAGCGCGACGTCCAATCCCGCGCTTACGTCGGTTGGTTTAACTTCCGCGGCGGCGATCAGCAGAAAAAGGTTGGCCAGCTCTCGGGCGGTGAGCGCAATCGCGTGCATCTCGCCAATATGCTAAAGGAGGGTGCCAACCTCCTCCTCCTCGACGAGCCCACCAATGATCTCGATGTCGAAACCCTGTCGGCGCTCGAGGCCGCACTCGAGGACTTTCCCGGCTGTGCCGTGATCATCAGCCACGACCGTTTCTTCCTCGATCGAATAGCTACGCACATCCTCGCCTTTGAAGGAGACAGCCATGTCGAGTGGTTCGAAGGCAACTTCGCCGACTATGAGGCGGACAAGAAGCGCCGCCTGGGCGACGATGCCGTCGAGCCTCATCGCATCAAATTCAAGCGCTTTGATCGCGGTTGATGAAGCAGACCGATTGGGCCGCTGACACGACGTTACCGGACGCCTTATCAAGACTGCCTCATTGTCACCCGCTTCGGCGATCGTGAGGAGCGACTGACCAACCAGCAACTTGGAGCTCGCGCAATGAATGAATCTCTGGCAAACCGCACGGCACGAGTCATTTGCGCGCTCCTCACCTTCACCGCCGTCTTCAGCGCCACCGCTTGGGCCGAGCAAACCGATGCCGGCGCAATCGCCCGTCTAATGGAGATCATCGCCAGTGAACACCGCACACCGCGCTATGCGGTTCGCGACAAGTATCGCCATCCGCTCGAGACCCTCGCATTCTTTGAAATCCGCCCCAACATGACGGTGGTGGAGATCTGGCCGGGTGGCGGCTGGTACACCGAGATCCTCGCTCCGTTCCTCAAAGTGGACGGAAAAATTTACGCCGCACACCGCAATCGCGACACCACCGACGCGGGCATCCAACGCTACATCAAACGCTATGACGACAAACTCGCAGCGCGCCCGGAGATCTATGGCGAGGTCGTCGTTACAGAGCTTTCTCGCAATAAATCCGCCATTGCACCACCGGGCTCCGCCGACATCGTGCTCACCTTCCGCAACGTTCACAACTGGATGAAGTACGGTTTCGAGGCAATCATCTTCGAAGCCATGTTCGAGGTCTTGAAGCCGGGCGGGATTCTGGGCGTGGTCGAGCACAGGGCGGACCCGGAGGAGTTTCCCGACCCACAAGCCCTGAACGGTTATGTCCACGAGGAGCAGGTGATGCAGATGGCCGAAGCGGCCGGCTTTAAATTCGTGGCGCGCTCCGAAGTGAATGCCAATCCGCGAGATGCAAGAAATCATCCCAAGGGCGTCTGGACCTTGCCGCCGACATTGCGTCTGAAGGACAAGGATCGTGAGAAATACCTGGCCATCGGCGAAAGCGATCGCATGACACTCAAGTTCGTCAAGCCCAAACCGTAGACGTCGCCCCATTCGCCGTTGCGGATGTGCCGAAGGGCTGACCGGCTGGCTTGGGGTGATACGGAGACTTCAATGCCTGATGTCTTCTGGTTCGGATTGCTTGGCGTCGTCCTCGCGGGGGCCTGCGCGGGGTTCTTTTCGGCCTGGGGCGAGTGGCGCTATGAGCAACGGACAACAGGAAACCGTCCCGCCCCGAGCTTGCCGAGCGCGTTAATCATAGGTGCTTTGTCGGGCGCAAGTTTCACTGCGATTTTCTTGCTCATATTCCTATTAATCTCTGCAGTCGTCTCAAGCGACGTTCGCGCTTGGATCATTGATTTCGCAAGCCGTCTCATCCCGATTGCCGGACTTGCGATTGGGCTCATCTGGCTGACGCATCGCCTCAAGCGGCGCTAGTGCGAACTGCGAGCGCAGTAGGCTGTTGGTGGCCACGTGCAGCAGTGGCAGGAGCCGTGACCGCACTCGTGCTGGTAGGTGATGGGTGAAGCGTATACGGACAACATTAACTTACACGAACTGTTCGAGTGCTTGCGCTGTCAGAAATTCGCCATGTAAGTGAATGAGTTACGCTGAAACTTTGGTATGCCCGCCGCACTCGGCCGGCGTCAGCAACTGATTAATACTTAAGGCGGGCGATCACGGTCAATTGGAGTTTTTCTTGCTAGTCTGGGTACTTGGACTATCGTATGCGAACCCGATCGCCGGTCTGTGATCGAGAAAGAGTATGTGTCGTGCGTAGAGTGTCGTTAATTTTGGGTCTTGGTGTACTTGTCTCGACCCTGATGGGCTGGGGGCAAGCCAACAGCCAGACCGCGGCGCCCGTTTTGACCCGCGTTATCACCGAGGCTGACCCGATGTCCGGCCTTGGTCCGACGTCGTATCTCCCGCTGGCTGAAAGTATGCTTGAAAAAGGCCGCTTCGATCTGGCGATCGAGCTATTTTCGGCTGATCTTAGACGCCATCCGGATTCCACCATTTCGCTCTATCAGCGCGGCCTTGCCCACATGCTGGCGGGCGATCAGCATGCCGCCGTTGTTGATTTTACAACCGTCATCGAGCTAGACCCGCACCACAGCAATGCCTTTTTCAACCGCGCTCTTGCTCACCGGGCATCAGGTTCATCAAGCGCCGCTCTTGTGGACTTCGATACCGCGCTCGTTATCGACCCGAGTATGGGCCAAGCCTATCTTGAGCGCGGGCTCACACATTTTGCCGATGGTGCTCGTGAACGGGCACTCGGCGACTTCACACATGCCACCAAGTTAATGCCAGAAGCTTCGCGCAAGTACATTCGCCAAGCATGCATGACCATGGATGGCAATGACGTTGAGGCGGATTGGCGAGCCTTCTGCGGTTCGCTGGTCGCGCACGAGGTTCAGTAAGCCTTGCCAAACGGCACCCGGATCAAAGATCCGTCAGTGCCATATTTCTGAGTATCCTGTCTTATTGCGCACTCTCCTTGCATCTCAGTGCATCGATCGGGTGGCTAATGTTGTAAGTTGCCGCAATTGGCGCCAGAAAGGACCGGATTATGCCCGAGTATCGTCCCAGCCCGATCGATACGCGTGAGGTCGCCTTGTCGCCGGAACTTGACCAGTTGACTGAGCGATTGGCGGAAAACATCCACGACAACTGGGCCAGGCAGCGCATGCACGACGGTTGGCGCTTCGGACAAGCACGCAACGATCACGAACGCCAGCACCCTTGTCTCGTGCCCTACGACGACCTACCCGAGAGTGAGAAAGAGTACGATCGCCTCTCCGCGATGGAGTCACTGAAGGCTATTGTCGCGCTCGGCTATCGCATTGACAAGGCTTGAATCGGCGCCACGTCGCAGCACCGCGCAAATCGGGCCAAATTCATATCAGCGGTAGCACAAGGCGCTCCGCCTGCTTGCAGCCGGCCCAATTTCATGGGCCTGGGCTTGCACGTCCGGGCGCGGCTGTAGAGCGTTGCCCAAACAAAATGCCGCAAACCAAAAAGGTTTGCGGCATTTGATTTCTTTGGCTGGCAATGAATTCAGGGCTTGATCATTGCCAATGTCCATAGGGGGTAACAATTACGGCCGAGCAACTCCCAACCTAGAGCATTCCAAGCACAATAGAAGCGAGAAAGCCCATAGACAGGACGGCTGCAAATACGCCCAGCCTCATTCTGAGTTCCATCACTGCCTCCCTAACCTCGGTCGTATGGGGTCATTACCGACCCTCTACATCGAAAGTCTAATGGGCAATGGAAGGTCTTGCCAAGCGCAATTCGATGCTGCGATGCAAAAAATCTGTGCGCCGCACAATAAACTCTTGCGGCGAAACATTGATGCTCAAGACGAGCACTATTGGGCGTTCAGCGTGGTGAATGCGTGCTGTCGGCTGGTGTCGGACCCGTCATGAAGATCGCCAATACTTGTTTGCTGATTTCGATCGTCGCAAGTGTTGCTCAAGACCAACAGTTGTCGATCCGTCGATGCTTCGGATGTTCTGATCTAGCGATAAAGCGTCAAGCTGATCATGGCGTTAGAGTGGCGACTTCCAGTGTTGCCGGGATGCTTCTCTGGTGCCCACACATTGGTCGCAGAAACCAACACGGCGACCATCGCACCGGCAAAGGCAAGCACAAAATTTCCAAACAATGTTTTATTTCCAGACAAGGCCTTCATGGTCCGATGCTCCGCTGCGTCGTTCAAGGACACGGGGTGTTTGATTGAACAGCAGAATTGTACGGGACGAGATGCCGCAGACGGAGATAAAGCGTTTGAACCACCTGCCGCAGACGCAACCACTCTCGCTGCGCAACGCCAGGCAGCACCTCAAATCACTTTTGTGCTGTTGCGAGTCCCCGCTCAGGTAGGCGAAACTACCGCCAGCCTCTCATAATGTGATTCGCCCACGAAGACGACCAATTTTATGAAGCAAGGGTTGTGATTGTTCGCACGGAATTCACCGGTTCATGGCGCAATCTCACCCTCGAGCCAGGCGTTTGGCGGCTTCGACGAGCTTGCCGTGGAGCTTGCCAGCAAGGCCAGCCGGGACCAAAACCAACACCGCAATGTGCACATTAGGAAAATAATATGAATGGGGGAGAATTATCGGCCATGCCGAAAAAGCCGAATTTTGCCGATGATGTGAAGGCCAACTTTGCCCGCCAAGGCATGTTGACCTTGATCGGTGCTGAGCTTGTGGACGTCGCCCC
>JAUVMS010000213.1 GCA_030600135.1 Hyphomicrobiales bacterium
GAAGGACAATGTTTAGACAGTTCATGTTGGTCACGATGACCGGGCTGGCGCTCACCATCGTTGCGGCCGGCGTTCCAGCCAATGGTGATGGCTTTCTCGGCACGACAGCTGCTCACGCCGGACTTTGGGGCAAAATCAAGAAGGGAGCCAAAAAAGTCGGTCGAGCCGCCAAGAAAGTTGGCCGACGCGCGAAGCAAGCCGCCAAGAAGGTTGGTCGCGGCGCGAAGCGGGTCGTCAAATCCCAGATCAGGGGTGCGAAGGAAGGTTGGAAGGTGACCAAGAAATTCTTCAAGGAAGGCGTAAGAGTGCGATGCTGCGGCTATGGCAAGATTGGCAACCGTGTAGCGGGAACCAGAACCGATCATCGCGGCCGCAATGTGCGAGATCATCGTCGTCGGGTGCGCCGCTAACCCATTTTGTTCACGACGTGCTGCAATTTGGTATTGCGAGCCGGGCCACCCGCCTAACCGGCACTCTCGGCAGGTCCTCTCGGTGCTCGCAACTTGCCGAACAATTCGGAAAGAAAAACACCCCTCCTCGAAAGGAGGGGTGCTGCAGCAGTCAATAGGAGCTCATGATACTAGGGCAGTCAAATTAACCAAAGCGCTCGCGGATGTGATGGGTGAGTCGTTCAACCCGCGGGCAAATGTCGTCTCTGATGCAGGCGCTCTCTTCCGGTTGTTTCTGCAGTGAGAAGTTCACCGAAATCCGCTTGATGGCCACCGAAACCGGATGCGCTGGATTCGCAGATGCAGTCTGCAACAAAGCCAGCAAGAGGATCGCGCAGGCTACGAAAAAACACAAACCAGTTAGCCAGCTCTCCAAGCTAGAAGTTCGCGTTTTTTTGGCTAGTTGCCCCATGGCTTGTTGCGATGCTCTCGGCGTTGGTTGATGCCAAATCAGTGAATAAGGTGCTAACACAAGAAAATATTAATGTCATTTCTATTGGAAAATTAATCATAATGAACTCTAAACAACCGTTGCAAATCTTCTAATTAATTCATGTTTTGTTTACAATTATTAATTCAGTGAAGGAAAACAGTTTTTCTCTTTGCTTGTTCCCGAAAAGGAGGTGCGATGAATCCCGTTCGCTTGCGGCATGTCACGAGCTGGTGGTCGGCGACGCTCTGTGGCGAAACCGGGAATTGCGCCGAGTGCACTTGGTTTTTGCCGGCTCATTTTTCCTTTAGGGAGGCATCGCGAATCTCCTCCAGCGATGCAACGGGCGTCAGCGCGTTGGGGTCTGTGCGAACCTCGATGAGGGTGAACCTGTCGGCATGGAGGGCGCGCTCAAAGGCGGGTTCGAAATCAGCTGTACGCTCGACCACCTCACCGTGACCGCCGAAACTTTGCGCCATGGCAGCGAAATCCGGGTTCATAAGGCTGGTTGCCATGACCCGGTCAGGGTAGGCGCGCTCTTGGTGCATGCGGATCGTGCCGTACATGGCGTTGTTGATGACGACGATGATGATCGGCAGGCCGTATTGCGCCGCCGTTGCCATTTCTTGGCCGTTCATCAGAAAGCAACCGTCGCCGGCGAATGCGACAACCGTTCGTTCGGGATGCAAATGTTTCGCGGCAATCGCGGCCGGCACGCCATAGCCCATCGCGCCGGCGGTTGAGCCGAGGTGGCTGCGGTAGCTGGTGAATTGACGATAGCGGTGGATCCAAGCGGTGTAGTTGCCTGCACCGTTGGTGATAATGGCACCCTCGGGCAGCATGTCCGACATCTGCTGCATGATCGTCTCGAGCTTGACCGCGCCCGGTGTCGTCTTTGGCTCGAGCAGCGCCTCGTAGTCCTCACGGGCGGAGGTGCGCCATAGCGCCCAATCGGGCGCCTCTCGTGGTTTCAGGTCGGCAAGAGCCGCGGTAAACGTTTCAGCAGTGGCACAGATGGGCAGGTTGGCCTGGTAGACACTGCCGAGTTCGTCGGCGCTCGGGTGGACATGGACGAGATATTGCGACGGGTCGTTGCGCTCCGGCACCCTATAGCCCTGGGTGGTGATCTCGCCCAGGCGGGCGCCTAGGACCAGCAACAGGTCGGCCTTTTCGATGCGCTCGCATAAGGTTGGTGCAAGGCCGATGCCGATGTGACCGACATATGAGGGATGGGTATTATCAAAATAGTCCTGGTAGCGAAATGCCACGCCCACGGGCAGGTCGAAGCGCGAGGCAAAGGCTTCCAAGCGGGACTTGACCGCGGTACTCCAGCCCGGTCCTCCGATAATTGCGAGGGGGCGGTTGGCTTCGAAGAGCCTCTCCGCCAAAACCGCCATGTCGGCGGCGCGTGGGCTTGGATAAGCGGGGCGGGCCTCGCCGGTCGGTTTGACGTTGCCAGTGCGGCTCAGGACATCCTCCGGCAGGCCGATGACGACGGGGCCCGGGCGACCGGATAGAGCGGCGTTGAAGGCGCGGTTCACATACTCGGGGATACGATCCGCGTCGTTGATCACACCAGCCCATTTGCCAAGTGCGCCAAAGGTGGTCGTTAGATCGAATTCTTGAAACGCCTCGCGGTCCGCCACGCCCGTGGCAGGGAGCCCGACGAACAGGATCATCGGCGTTGAATCCTGGCGAGCGATGTGGACACCGATGGCCGCGTTCGTCGCGCCCGGCCCCCGGGTGACGAAGCAGATGCCGGGCCGGCCGGTGAGCTTGCCGTGGGCCTCGGCCATCATCGCCGCACCGCCCTCCTGACGGCACACGACCGTGCGTATGTCCGATCTGTCATACAAGCCGTCGAGCGCGGCGAGGTAACTTTCCCCCGGCACACAATAGACTGTATCGACACCGTTTGCGCGCAGTTGATCGACGAGTATCCGACCGCCGTGCGTCATTGGCCTTGCCTCATGAGATGAACTTGATAGGTGTTGGCGTTGTTCGCTTTGTCGAGTTTGCAGAGATCCCCAACTCACGAATAGTTCAACACGCAACCGTGAGGGCTTGTCAACGACGCCCAAGGCCGCCGCACTTGCAAGCATGTCCAAGCCTCATACGCTGCCGTTCGCGTTCAATGCATCTGTCCGATCAGACCGCAAGTGCGAATTCGGGACTTTACTACACTCGAAATTGAACATACCATCAATGCTTGCCACTGAGTTGATGTGAATTCGCAGGGATATCAGGGAATATCTACGATATTCGTATTGAATGAATTGTGGCTGGAACCGCCCAAGGTGTTCTGAAAGGGGCGCTCAGATTATGACGGAGGTTAAACCAGCTGGCTTGCAGTCCGAAGTGCAGTCGCTGCACAACGGCTTGAACCGAGCGATCGTCGCGCTGCTGGAAAAAGACGGCCGAATGGCGTTCTCGGAAATCGCGCAGACGCTCGAGGTGTCGGAGGGCACGATCCGAAATCGCGTCAATCGCATGAAAGAAGCCGGCATGCTGCGGATCGTCGCGATTGCGGACCCGGTCGCCGCGGAATACCAGGCGGACGCCATCGTCGGTCTGCGCGTTGCTAGCGGACACACTCCGGAAAGCGTGGCCAAGCGTCTCGGTGCCGACCAGAGTGTCGTTTATGTGCTCTGGGTAGCAGGGCGCTTTGATCTGATCGTTGAAATCGTCAGCGACGACCGCCACTCCTTTCTAAAATTCCTCGAGGAGCAAATTCACAGTACCACCGACATCGCCGAAGCCGAGGTCATGCTCGGCCTGAAGAATTTCAAGAACCAGTTCCTGCTCAAGCGCGATTGGGAGGAGCGGAATGCCTAATCCCACAAAAACCTCGCTGGCCGCTTTCTGGGGCGAAGGTAGCCCGGCGCGGGGGTTGCCTGCCGGTGCCTACACGGATCCGGAGTTTTGGCAGCGCGAATGCGAGACGGTTTTGGCGGCGCACTGGGTCTGTGTCGGTTTTGCCCATGAAGTCGCTTCGCCCGGCGACGCCGTGCCTGTGACGGTCGCGGGCAAGCCTGTGCTCTTGGTGCGCAATGGAGAGGGCGAGATCGCCGCATTTCACAACGTCTGCCGCCACCGCTGCCTGACCTTGGTCGACAAGCCCGGTAACGTCGGCAAGCTGATCCGCTGCCCCTATCACGCCTGGGCTTATGATCTCGATGGAAATCTCCGCGCCTCGCCCCATTTCGGCGGCACGGACCAGCACCGTCCGACGGGTTTTGATGTGTCGAAACACGGTCTTGTGCCCGTGCGCATCGCGGTTTGGCACGACTGGGTCTTTGTCAATCTCGACGGAACCGCGCCGCCGTTCGAGGAATACGCACAACCACTGATCGCAAAACTGAACGGAATCGACTTTGCCAAGGTCAGGCCCGTGGGGACACTCGATTTCGGGGTGATCGCGACGAACTGGAAGTTTATTATGGAAAACTTCATCGAACCCTATCACGTCCAGTTCGTGCACCCAAAGACGACCGACCAGCCGCTTGGTGATCACTATACGATCATCGATGGGGTTTGCTTGGGCAGCGCTGTCGATCTGGACCAGGAGATGGGCACTGGCGGGAGCTTAGCTGTGAGTTCCCGTTACCTGACTTTGTTTCCAAATTTCATCGTCGGGCGCTATTTCCCCGATCAACTGGGGGTTTACCTGAACGTGGCGCTCGGCCCAGGCGAGACAGCGCAAAAGCGGGCGATTTACACCACCGAAGGCCAAGAGTTGAGTGCTGACGTGGTCGAAGGACTGAAATTGCTTTGGTGGGACGTCCACAAGGAAGATCACGCCATTTGCGAGCGCCTCCAACGCGGCCGCACGTCGCCGGTATCCGAGGAGGGTGGTGTGCTTTCACCGCACTGGGAAGACAGCGTGCGCGCCTTCCAAGAACTCGTCGCACGGGGCGTCACCGCGCCCGCCAAACCATCAAATGCCGAGGGAGGTTCCCATGTCTGATGCTTCGACACCTGCCGGCTATCGCCTGGCCCATACAATGATCCGGGTGCGCAATCTCGAGGCGTCATTGGGGTTTTACTGCGACGTATTGGGAATGAAAGTCCTGCGGCGCACCGATTATCCCGACGGCCGCTTCACAAACACCTTCATCGGTTACGGTCCGGAGGCCGAATTCCCAACCCTTGAGCTGACCCACAATTGGGACCAGGCGTCACCTTACGACACAGGCGACGGGTGGGGGCACCTCTGCATCGAGACGCCCGATGTCTACAAGGCCTGCGAGGATCTCGCCGCTCAAGGCATCAAGATCACCCGCGGCCCCGGCCCGATGAAGCACGGCACGCGCGTCATCGCCTTTTGCGAGGATCCCGACGGCTACAAAGTTGAATTGAACGAATCCATCCTGCAACTGAACACGGACTAGCAGACAAGGTGTATGGGCGACGAGCGCCAATGCTTTATGCTCGCCCACTTTGAACACCGACTCCACACGATTGGAGCAGGAAATGGGCATCACTTTGGCCCCCGGACTGATCCCGAGGATGTGCCCAATATTGAAGACTGGTTTTTTCGCCTTTCGGGGCAATTGAGTTGAATTAGGGAGATTTAGAGTGACCGAGATGGCAGCGCACGATGGTGATCGCATCCTCTACGAGCAAATGGACGATGCGATCGCGCGAAACCGACCCAAGATCCCCGAGTTGAAGAAACGACTTGAGGACGCGGGCGTCAAGTATGTCATGTCCTGCTGGATCGACCTTCTGGGTATCCCAAAAACCAAGCCGGTTCCCATTTGGGATCTAGAGGAGCTGTGCCTCGGCAAGGGGCCGCAATTTGCCGTCCACTCGGTCTCATTCGTTCCGGAACTGGGGCCTGCCGATCCCGACCAGATCATGGTCCCCGATTTGGACGCGGTCTACATTTGCCCCTGGGACAAAACGCAGGCTTGGATTTTCGCCGATCTCTATTGGGAAGGAAAGCCGTACAGCCATTGCCCGCGCATGGCGCTGAAACGTCAGGTCCAGGCAGCGGTTGACGCCGGTTACCGACCCATGGCGGGGGTCGAGCCGGAATTCCTTGTGCTGAGGCACGACGAGAACGGGTTGCCCGTCAAAGCCTTCGACAACGATCCGCCCTTGGCCAACGGCCGCAAGCCGAGGCGCCAGGCCTGGGGCTATGACGTCGAAGCATCGATCGACTCGATGGGATATTTGGGCGACCTGATCGACATACTCGGTGAACTCGGTTGGGACCTTCACGATGTTGTCGCCGAGGGTGCGTACTCACAGTTCGAGCTGGATTTTGGCTACACCAACGCCGTGGCGATGGCCGATCGATTGACCTTCTTGCGAGTACTCCTAAA
>JAUVMS010000463.1 GCA_030600135.1 Hyphomicrobiales bacterium
CAGAGGTGACTGCGGGTGTCTCTATCGAGAAGCTGCGCGGTGATTCGAACCCGTTCTCCTGCACGGCGGATGCTACCTTCGAGGATGTAGCGCACACCCAGCTCCTGTCCAACGCGCTTCACATCAATCGATTGACCTTTGTAGGTAAACGAAGAATTTCGTGCGATGACGAAGAGCGTGCGGAACCGCGACAGCTCGGTAATAATGTCCTCGGTGATGCCGTCGGAGAAATAGTCTTGCTCGGCGTCGCCAGACATGTTGGTGAACGGCAGCACGGCAATTGACGGTTTGTCGGGAAGTGTTAATTGCGCTGTCAAATCCGCTGCCGTTTTGGTTGGCGTTGCACCAAAGGATAGTCGAAAGGCACGTACGGGTTTGGCGATGTTTTTCACCGATTGGGGCCCGATATCCTCGAATTCGAGATCGAGTTTGCCGTCAACCGTATCCAACGTCGCTCCGGAGATGCAAATTCCGCCAGGTTCGGCGAGACCTTCCAGTCGTGCCGCCACGTTGACGCCATCACCATAGATATCGGAGCCCTCGACGATGACGTCTCCCAGGTTCACGCCGATCCGTAGTTTGATGCGTTGTTCATCGGGCAAGTCCGCTTCGCGCGCGACCATATTCTCCTGAACGTCGGCGGCGCACTGAACGGCCTCGACAACGCTCGGAAACTCGGCCAAAAGCCCGTCGCCCATGACCTTGACGATGCGCCCGCCATACTGTGTGATTTTCGGCTGCATCAGCTCTTTGCGAAGGGACATCAGGCGCTTGAGCGTTCCGGTCTCGTCCTCGCCCATGAGGCGGGAATAGCCTACCACGTCGGCAGCGAAAATTGCGGCAAGTCTGCGTTCCACTCGGGACCCTCCACGACCCAAACACTAGCGTTGTGAGAGGTTGAAATCCAAGCCTTTTGGTGCGTGGGACCGACAACCGCCAATGTACCATGCACCGCGACAATCGATCGATCGCCACCATTTTCGCGGCCGATGGCGGATTTGAGCGGTGGGTGTGCTCTGGCAGGAGGAGGGCCCGGCTTTGCGGGTTGAGGCACCATTCGTGACATTTCCAACGCTTGATCCACGAATCCGCGCTTTGGCCCGCGCCAATGCCTCAATGGTGCCGCAGTAACAGGGCGGCAATAGAGTTCGCGCCGAATTCTAGGAAAGCTGTCACCCATTGTTGCGATTCGCCGGCAACGACGAAGTGAACCTTGCCTGACTGTTGGATTTTTGCCGCATAGTGAGCAAATGCGCCGACGGGGCTTGTGTAAAGGAGTGGGCGCGATTTACCAAATCCTAGGGCTATGCGAATATGGTGTCAGGCGCTACGCAAGTAGTGTCGGCCGTAAAAAAAATAATTGGCCGGCTTCGAGGCAGAAAACAGACGGATTGAAAGCATGACGGGGGGCTCACTTCGAGCGGCCGACTGGCGGCTATACAACCTATTGAAATTTGAGTTTCCCAGTGGATTCCGATTGGCAACTTGCCTGTTGCCAATGGTTGTTTTGGTTGGTTGCTCGAATTCGTCGAGCGTGCCGCAATCGGCCTCTTTTGCCGCGGTTGCTGGCACGCCTGCCAAGCTGGAACAACCAGCGGTCAAGCACCGCGTTGTTGCACTGGCCATGAGGGCGCCACGTGGCGGTGGTGCGCGCAAGATCGGCAAGCCCTACCAGATCAAGGGGCGTTGGTATCGTCCGCGCCATGAGCCAAGCTACAACAAGGTCGGTCTGGCGTCGTGGTATGGCGCCGATTTCCACGGCAAGCGCACGGCAAACGGCGAAATTTTCGATATGAACCGGCTGACGGCGGCGCATCCGACGCTACCGCTGCCATCGCTGGTACAGGTGACGAATTTGCACAATGGGCGCAACCTGGTGCTGCGTGTGAACGATCGTGGCCCTTATGCGCATGATCGCCTTATCGATCTCTCGCGCCACTCGGCGCGCATGCTGGGCTTTGAGCGGCGCGGAACGGCCAAGGTGCGGGTGACCTATCTGCGGCAGGCTCCGCTCAATGGTGACGACGGCTTCGAGGTGGCCTATCTCGCCAAGCAAAAGTGGTATTCCCGGCGCTATGCCAGTGCCAGCGGCCCCAGTTCTCTCAACTGGTCGACCGTCTCGAAGCAGCATGTGGAACGGGCGCAATCAGTTGGGCCTCGACGCAAGAGCGATCGCTATCTGGTGCGGGCGGGAACGTTTCGCGATCGGGCAAATGCGCGGAGGCTGAGTCAGTCGCTGGGTGCCGTAGGACCGGTTAGCGTGCAGCAGGTGCTGAGAGGGGCTGTGCCGCTCTATCAGGTCAATGTCGGTCCCTACAAAGGCAGTGAATCGGCCAAGCGCGCGCTCGCAAGCGTTAGGTATGCCGGCGCAAACGATGCCATGATAATCTCACAGTGATGGTATTGTTTAATGGCTGGCGGGGATTGTTTTCGCGTGGCATGCTAATACTCGCATAACTTTGGCAATCGACCAGAGAACAGTCGACCTACACCATATGACTATGAATAATCTTGGCCTAGGCCCTACAGTGAGAGTCGCGCTCGCCCTCGTGGCCGCGCTGCTTACATTTCAACCTGTCGATGCACTTGCCCAATTCCAGACCAAGGCGAAGTTCGCCTTCCTGATGGATGTGGACACCGGGGCGGTGCTGTTTCAAAAAAATGCCGACGAGCGCATGGCGCCAGCAAGCATGAGCAAGCTCATGACCTTGGTCGTGGTGTTTCGGGCGATCAAGGAACAAAGGCTGCGGCCGGACGACAAGTTTTTAGTGAGTGAGAATGCTTGGCGCACTGGCGGTGGGCCGTCGGGCACATCGGCGATGTTTATCAAGCTCGGCTCAAGCGTGGCGTTGTCCGAACTTATTCAGGGCATCATCGTGCAGTCCGGCAATGATGCGTGCATCGCCATTGCAGAGGGAATGGCGGGCTCGGAGGATGAGTTTGCCCGCATCATGACGCATGAAGCGCGCAAGCTCGGGCTCAAGCAATCGACTTTTGGGAATTCCACTGGGTTGCCACATCCCGACCAACTGATGACGGCGCGGGAATTGGCGATGCTGTCGGTTCATATCATCAAGGAATACCCGGAATACTACAGATACTTTGCCCAGAAAAAATACGAGTACACCAAACACCGCTTTTACAACAGGAATCCTCTTGTTTATCTCGATATTGGGATCGATGGCCTGAAGACCGGCTACACGAGGGACTCCGGCTATGGGATCGTGGCTTCCGGCATCCAGCGTGGTCGTCGCCTGGTACTGGTGGTCAATGGTCTC
>JAUVMS010000201.1 GCA_030600135.1 Hyphomicrobiales bacterium
GCACATGCGTTCACACCAAGAAGCATTTACACTCCGGCAATAGCGGCCCTACGGTTCGTTCGGCCGGCGTATGCGAGCCTCGTTTAGCGCCACGAGACATCGGTCCGTGTACCGCTCTTGCGTCTGAGCCATCACGAACCGTCGAACGTCGCCATCGCCCTGATCCCCTCGCACCCAAACTGCCCGAAACGAAGTCGCCAAGCTGTCATGGCGAATACCGGATTTTCCCGCGTCTTCAATTCGCGACTCCAGACGAGCGAACCGCGCCGCCGCTGAGCCTCGCCGCCGCATGATTCTCCGATCACAGCCAATGCTTTGAAATTCACGACATCGACTTATGTCGAATACGGAAAATCCTAGTTGTCGTCGCACCAATGTTGTTTTAGGTTCATTTTGTCCGTAATCGCCGGGCTCTGTTGTTCCTGCTGTTCTTTGGTTTCTTCGTCAATCTGCTGCTCCTGACGACGCCGATCTTCATGATGCAGATTTTCGATCGCGTGCTGTCGAGCGGTCGCCTGGAAACATTGGTGTTTCTGGCGCTCATCGCCGCCCTGGCGCTGCTCGTCCTCGGTGCCCTCGAGATGGTCCGTGCCCGCCTACTGCATCGCGTCGGCAGTTGGCTTGACCGCCAGCTCTCGCCCAAAATTCTCGCCGCCAGTGTGCAGGGCGCCCTCGCCGGACAGGTGACGTCGGCACAAGGCCTGCGCAACGTCGCAACGATCAAGGGCTTTTTTGGCGGCAATGCCTTTCTCGATTTGATCTGGGTGCCGTTCTTCATCGCCGCCGTGTGGCTCATCCACCCCTGGCTCGGTTGGGGCGTCGCCGCTTTCGCGCTGGTGATCCTCGTTATCGCCTACATCAACGAGCTTGCCACACGCCAAGCCATCAAGGCCGGCAACGCAAGCCAGATCAACGCCCACACCTATGCCGAACAGTCCCTCCGCAACGCCGACGTCATCCACGCCATGGGCATGATGGCGGCGTTTCGCCGACAGTGGACAGGTTTGAGCAATTCCGCCCTCGACCACCACCATCTCGCCAACGACCGCGGCGCGACACTCTCCGGCATCTCGCGCTTCGTGCGCTTGCTGGCGCAGATTTTCGCGCTCGGATTGGGCGCCTATTTTGTTCTAGGCGGCGAGCTCACCGTCGGTGGCATGATCGCGGCATCAATTCTCTCCGCCCGGGCTCTGGCCCCTGTCGAGCTTTCCATCAATGCCTGGAAAAGCTTCGTCAACGTGCGGTCCGCGACGCATCGGATCAAGTCCTTGTTGGCGCTCGACGGCACGAACGATAACGTCATGGAACTGCCGGCACCCAAGGGCGTCGTTCGCGTGGAGGATATGTCCTATGCCGTCCCTGGTCAGGAGCGCCCCATCCTTCAAAAGGTCAATCTGGCGATCGAGCCTGGTGAGCTTGTTGGCTTGGTTGGTGCATCGGCGAGCGGCAAAACCACGTTGTGCCGATCATTGGTCGGTAGCATTTCTCCGACAGAGGGCTTCGTGCGCCTCGATGGGGCGGAAATAACACGATGGCCATCCGAACAAATCGGACCCCACATTGGTTATCTGCCGCAAGATATCAAACTATTTGCCGGCAGCGTGCAGGCCAACATTACCCGCCTCGATCAAGATAGCGATAGCAAACGGATCTTGGAGGCGAGCCGACTTGCAGGCGTGCACGAGACAATTCTGCGCCTGCCCGAAGGCTACGACACGGAGATTGGCCCGAGCGGTGCACGCCTCTCCGGCGGCCAGCGCCAACGCATCGGCCTGGAGCGCGCGCTCTATGGTCGCCCACGCCTGCTGGTTCTCGACGAACCAAACTCCAACCTCGATCGCGAGGGAGAGGAGTGCCTCGCCCACGCCCTCCTCAATGCCAGAGAATGGGGCGCAACCATCATCGTCGTTAGCCACAAGCCCGCACTCATCAATCTGGCCGACAAGATTGCGGTAATGAAACAAGGCCGCCTCACGCACTTTGGCCCACGAGACGAACTCTTGTCGCTGATCGGCGTTCCAAGTGTCGTCAATCAACGCAATCTACGCCAGAAGGTGAATTCGGTCGCAAGGCTCGGACCGGGCGCCAACCGGTCTTGAACACCATGGGTTCTGACAGTGTGCCAGCCGAACACCGATACGCACGAGGCGATGACGTAGCGATCACAAACCGCGAACCTGAACCATCATGAATTTGTTTCGAGAGTTCAGAGGTACGGCCCTTGCCGGCCTCCTCATTATCCTAAGTTTCTTCGCCGTTGGCGTCGGCTGGGCCACGAGCTTGCCCATAAGCGGTGCCGTCATTGCATTGGGCATGGTCAAGGTCGAAAGCTTGCGCAAGAAGATCCAACATCTCGAGGGCGGAATTGTTCGCCAGATCCACATCCGCGCGGGTGATCACGTCGCCGTTGGGGCATTATTGCTAACCTTGGACGATGTGCACGCCCGCACCCGCGTCGCAGATCTACGCAACCAGCTCAGAACTGTGGCTGCCATCGAGGCCCGCCTGCGTGCCGAGCGCAGCGGCGAAGAGCGCGTCGGTTATCATCACAAGCTTCTGACCCAATCGTCGGACTCCGAGGTCGCCGCAATCCTCCAGCAGGAAGATAGCCAGTTCAAAACCAGGCGGGAGAACGAGGATAGTCGAAAAAACCTCCTTTCCAACCGTATCGTTCAAATCAGGAAACGTATTGACGGCAACCAACACCAAATGACCGGCGTCAAGAGCCAGATCGAGATCCTCAACGGACAAATAAAACGGATCCGACACCTGCTCAAAAATGGCAACGCGCGGCGCACCACCCTCGACGAGCTATTGCGCGAACA
The DNA here is from genome assembly GCA_030600135.1 of Hyphomicrobiales bacterium. Lineage (GTDB taxonomy): Bacteria > Pseudomonadota > Alphaproteobacteria > Rhizobiales > JAUVMS01 > JAUVMS01. Next base: position 2,826 of record JAUVMS010000201.1, read on the forward strand.
TGCCAAGCAAGTGGCGCGAGAGGGCGAATTACTGGCGGAAGTCGCGAGCCTCCAAGAATCCATTGGTGAAACCGAGCTACGGATTCTCAATCTGAAAACCGACTTTATGACCAAGATTGACGCCGAGTTCACCGAGGTACAGTCCCGACGCCTACGCCTGGAAAAAGCCTTTCACGAGGCTCAGGATCAACTCGTTCGCACGAAAATCACCAGCCCGGTGAATGGCCGTGTGATGAACATGCAGGTCAAAACAGCAGGCGGCGTTATTAACACGGGCCAACTTCTCATGGAGGTTGTGCCCGACAACGACACCATGATTATCAAGGCCAGGATCAAGCCACGCGATATCGATGAGGTTAACCTAGGTAACGAGGCATATATTGTTTTCCCGTCCTATCCTCAACGTAATCTGGCACGGCTGAAAAGCAGATTATTGCAGGTCTCGCCCGATGTATTCGAGGATCAGCAAACGCGCGAAGCTTATTATGAAGCCGACTTGGAACTTGATGTGACGCGGTTGCGGGAACTTGCACCGCAAATCGAGCTCAAGCCCGGATTGCCAGCCGAGGTCTACATCACCACCGAAGCGCGCACGCTATGGAATTATCTCCTGCAACCCGTACACCAGGTCCTTGAGCGCACCTTCCGCGAGAGCTGAATTTTGTTGCTCGACCGTCGCCGGACCGAGGCCGCAGCCGTGCCAGCGACTCCACGCGGCACGGAAGCGAACTGGTCCGCCCGACCTCAGACCTCGCGAGCCGCCGCGCACAAATTCTTCAACTTGGCAATCGCCAAATCACGACCCAGCATCGGGAGCCCGCAATCCGGCGCGGCCATAAGGCGGGCGCGATCAATATGCTCAAGCGCCGCGGCAAGTCGCGCCTTTATCTCCTCCACCGTCTCAACGTGGCTCTTTGCAATCGCCACCGAGCCAAAGATGATGGTCGACTTTTGAAACTGCTCGAGTAGTGCAAGATCGTTGTGGCGATGCGCATCCTCGATTGATATCTGTTGGATCGACGAGGCGTCCATCGCCTTGGCCAGCTGAAAATAGCTGGCAGGGTCGGCCTTGGGATAGTCTTTGTCATCCAGCTTTTCGGGATAGCCGCAGCACATGTGCATCACCCGGGTAACGCCTTCCGGCACGCCGTCGAAGCACCGCTCGAGACATTCCACGCCATAATCAAGTGCCCGCTCGACATTGCGCGCAAAAACGGGCTCGTCCACCTGAATGTATCGGCACCCCGCATCAGCCAATGCCCGGATCTCATAGTTGAGAGCATCGGCCAGGTCGAAGGCGAGCGCCCGGTCGTCCTGGTAAAAGGCATTGGCGGTGGTGTCCATGATGGTGGTCGGCCCGGGCACCGTGATCTTCACCGGACGATCGGTAAAGCCCTGGGCAATCTTAAAGTCGCGATCCAGGAAATGATGCCCCTTGGGCGCGACTTTGGCGTTAATTGTCGGCAGCTCGGTCGAATAGGCGCCATCGCGCACCGAGCGCATCGTCAGGTTCTCAAAGTCGAACCCATCCAAATGCCGGCAGTGATAGTGGATGTAGTTTTCCCGCCGCTGCTCACCGTCGGTCGGAATGTCGACACCAGATGAGACTTGATCCTCGATGGCCGCTCGTGTCGCCTTTTGATAGAGTTCCTCGGCGCCCTCCTCCTCGCTCAGCATCGCTTCGTTCGTCCGCCGCGTGACCTCTCCACCCATGGCCGACAAACCCTTGTCCATTTGAAACCAATCTATGATCGGCACATAGTTTGGCTTCGGATATGATCCGATGCATGTCGTTTGGATCGCCATCGCTAGGCCTCCCACGGTAAACGTCCATTGAACCTTGGGGCATTACGGTCGACGATCTATGTCCACGACACACCGTGGGCTGTCAAGCGGCACAATCAGACATCGAGCGTACTGCCATACATTCTCATGATTGCACGCCCCCTGTCGACGGGGGTGTAAAAGCCCTTGAATAACGATCTGTTGGGAGAAAAATGTACGGATTCGCACTACCGGGTTGCGGGGAAAACTCGCCTCTCACTGGCGCAGACACCCTTGTTGCTTGGCCATGCCAGACCCATCAGCCCCAAGGCAGAAGGCGTCACCGTGGCGATGTCGCCGTAATGCCTAAGCAGGCGTTTCAATCTTTTTGATGAGAGATTTGACCTTCGCCGTCTCCTCGGAAGGCCACGAGGCGGGATCTTCTTCGTGGGCAGCTTTGGCATGGAGTTCAATGTGCTTCCACAGCTCTTCTTCTGATTCCGCCTCGAACCGCCCTGGACACGCCTCCATTCCTGGATAGTATTTACAAGCATAAGTGAAGCAACCCATTAACATCTCCCTTGAGAGATCGCAATTTATACTCAGTATTCGCAAATAATACGCTCGTGACACTTTCGCGAAGCGTCACAAGACTATCGTCATAATAGAAAAAATTGTCAATCGGTGCCCGATGTTGCACCCGGCCGACGATACAATAGCGGCAGTGGTGAGGACGATTGCCAGGACCGTGGTCGTGCCGGCACCAAGCGTGCGCAATAAGGAGATTATCGCAACAGGTTTCGAACATTTCATCCAAATGTCCGAAGTGGGAGCATGGCGAAAACCTATTCTGCCATCTCCCACCGGTTCTGAGAATTGTTTTCTCGCCAGACAGTCATTCGCCGTCGCTTGCCGCATTCGTACCCGGAACATGGCAGCAAAAGGTGAGCAGGCTTGGTCGAGAAGATTATGGGCCGACTATCGCATTACTCGTAGTGATAGAATACGAGCAGCATCGCGACGACCGCCAACACGAGGAGTGACAACGCTTCCATGGCGCAACTCTAAGCTCTGATAGATTGTTGGAAAGGCGACTGGCGCAAAGACGAGCGGGGCAGTCGCGTGGCTGCTAGTTATGAGGAAACTGATCGACCGTCAATCGGGTGCGACTCTTTGCGCTAGGCTCGTTCAGTAGCACACTGATTCAAAGTCACAATTTGGCGCTAGCGCGTGGCCTGATCGATCATCGATCTGGGCCGGTTTGCCAGGTTAGGCACGCCAATTGATGTTTGGCCGACAGCCAGTCGGGCGAAAAAACCACGTGCCCGACTTCGCAACGAGTTTGGTTTGGATGGTGGCGACAACTTTCGGCCGTCATTATCAAACGAGCAGAACCGAGAGTTGCTCTCTGCGAAACCGACTGAAGTGTTCGGTCCTGCCTAGCGGCCCTGCGATTCAGCGCAGAAATCATCCTCGAGAATGCGCTCAATTCGCAAGAGATCTTCGGGCAATGGAAGACCCCGCGCGCGAAACTCGTTGAGCTTGCGGTGAATATGACCGTAGAATTCACGCCGGCTCTTGGGCGCCTCTTCAATCTCGGGCAACAGGATCGAGGTTCCGGCCTGCAGTTCGTCGAGGTCCATCGCCACCTCCTTAAGCCTAGCAGGCCGTTGAAGAACTTGGTGATGTCACAATCAACACGAGTTCTTAAGCAGCCTGCTAGTACGCTGACTGATCGTTGATAGTATCGTTGCCTGCAATCCGCGGTCGTGCAAGACGCTTCAACTACACAACTTGCGTTAAGGTGAATGATTTACTACTCCGGACTTCGACGGCCGC
>JAUVMS010000049.1 GCA_030600135.1 Hyphomicrobiales bacterium
CCGCACTATCCGGCGGCGGAAATTGGTTCGGCAACAGGCAATTTGATCTGCACCTTTGGATCGGGGAAAGCTCCGCACTCGCTACTTTTGGGCAGGCAAACTAGCGACACACTACGAGTCCGCCTGAGACCAGCCAGTTGCTCTTGGCCCATTCCTCATCTAAGTCCCTCGCTTCATGAAGCTCTATCGCGCCTTTGCAACGGTCGGCGGTTTGACGATGGTCAGCCGCTTTCTCGGCTTTGCCCGGGATATCATGATCGCCGCCGTGCTCGGTACGGGCATTGTGGCGGAAGCTTTCTTTGCCGCCTTTCGCTTGCCCAATCTGTTCCGTCGGTTGTTCGGCGAAGGGGCGTTCAATGCTGCGTTCGTGCCGCTTTTTTCCAAACGGCTCGAGCGCGAAGGGGCAGCGGCCGCACGACAATTCGCCGAACAATCCTTGTCGGCCCTGATTTTCGCCGTGCTGATCCTGACAGCGCTGGCGGAAATTTTCATGCCGGCGTTCATCCATCTCATTACGCCAGGCTTTGCCGATAACCCCGAGAAATTCGATCTCACCGTTCTGCTGACGCGGATCACCTTTCCCTATCTGCTCTGCATGTCGGCGGTGGCGTTGCTCTCGGGCCTCCTCAACGCATTGCACAAGTTCACGGCAGCAGCGGCAGCGCCGATAATCCTCAATGTGGTCTTGATCACTTTCATGGCGGCGGCGGCCTGGTGGGGCCTGGGCAACTCACCGGTGGCGGGCGTTGTGCTTGCCTGGGGCGTGGCCGCGGCCGGCGGCCTCCAACTACTGGTGCTCGCCGTTTCGGCGCACAGCCACGGCATGGGGCTCAGCCTCAGGTGGCCGCAAATGACACCGGGCGTGCGGCGCCTCGTGCGCCTGGGCATTCCCGGCATCATCGCCGGTGGCATCACGCAGATCAACATCATGATCGGCACCATGATCGCTTCGCTGCAGGACGGCGCCATTGCAATTCTCTATTTCGCCGATCGGATCTATCAGTTGCCGCTCGGTGTCATCGGGATCGCCATTGGCGTGGTGTTGTTGCCGGACGTAGCGCGCCAGCTGGGCGCCGGCAATCATGATGCGGTTGCCGAGAGCCAGAACCGATCGCTCGAATTTTCGCTGCTGTTGACATTGCCGGCGGCGGTGGCGCTGTTCGTCGTGCCGGAGCCGATCATTCGCGTTCTCTTCGAGCGCGGTGCATTCACGTTCGAGGACACGCGAGCGGTTTCGGCCGCGCTTGCCGCGTATGCGGTGGGTCTGCCGGCCTTCGTGCTGATCAAAGTATTCTCACCCGCCTATTTCGCTCGCGAAGACACCAAAACGCCGATGATCTTCGCCGGCATCAGCGTCGCGGTGAACGTCGTCGGTTCGCTCGCACTATTCTTCTGGTTCCGCCAGCAAGGAATCATGCCCCACATCGGGATTGCGATCGCCACGACTGTCGCGGGATGGGTGAATGCGTTTCTGCTTTGGATCACGCTTGTCAGGCGCGGCCACTTCTCCGCCGACGCGCGGTTGAGACGCTGCTTGCCGCTGACCGCCCTTTCGAGCCTGGAGATGGGGGTGACGCTTTGGCTGGTTGCGGGACTGCTCATAGATTATTTCGCGCCCGGTTCCGGGTTTATTTCACAACTCTTGGCGCTTAGCGGATTGGTAGGCTTGGGGCTTGCGGTGTTCGCCACGACGGCACAGCTAACCGGGGCTGCCAATTTGCCGGCGCTGGTCCGAGGTTTCGCGAGCCGTGGCTGACACGACGGTCTTGCGCTCACGCGCTGCACGCGCCATAACGCGCGGCAATCCAAGGGGTCAGCATGACGATAAAAGAGCGTGTGTTTTCGGGCGTTCAGCCCACCGGTAATCTACATCTCGGCAACTATCTGGGGGCAATTACGCGCTTTGTTGCGTTGCAGGACTCCCACGACTGTATCTACTGCGTGGTGGATATGCATGCCATCACGCAAGCTGTTTCTGTTTGGGGTGGACCGGAAGGACTGGCCCAAAACACCCGCGAGGTGACGGCCGCATTCATCGCCGCCGGGATCGATCCTGAAAGGCACATCGTCTTCAACCAAAGCCAGGTCAGCGCCCATGCCGAGCTGGCGTGGATCTTCAATTGCGTGGCGCGAATGGGTTGGCTGAACCGAATGACGCAATTCAAGGAGAAGGCCGGCAAGCATCGTGAGAATGCGTCGGTCGGGCTCTACGACTATCCCGTGCTGATGGCGGCCGACATCTTGGCCTATCGCGCGACTCATGTGCCGGTTGGCGAAGACCAAAAGCAGCACCTCGAGCTGTCGCGCGACATCGCCCAGAAATTCAACACCGATTTTGCTGCATCAGCGGCTGAAGCGGGCTACGAGGATGGATTTTTTCCACTGCCCGAGCCGTTGATAACCGGCCCAGCCACGCGCGTCATGTCGCTCAGGGACGGCACCAAGAAGATGTCCAAGTCGGACCCATCGGATATGTCGCGGATCAAGATGACCGACGATGCTGACACCATCGCCAAGAAGATCAGGAAAGCGAAAACAGATCCCGAGCCACTGCCCTCCGAAGCTGATGGACTGGAGGGGCGACCCGAAGCGAAGAATCTCATTGGCATCTATGCCGCATTGGCCGGGCAATCGGAAGACGAAGCCCTTTCGCAGTTTGGCGGTTCGCAGTTTTCCGACTTCAAAAAAGCTTTGGCCGAAGTGACGGTCGAACTGGTTGCGCCTGTCGCTGCGGAGATGCGGCGACTGCTCGACGATCCGGCCGAGATCGACCGTGTTCTCGCCTCGGGCGCCGATCGAGCGCGCGCTATTGCCGAACCGATCATGGTCGACGTCAAGAAGATCGTCGGCTTCATTTCGTCAAAATAGAGCCGGCAAGGGCGAAGTCGGGTGTACCGGCTGGGGCTGTCCTTGCCGCGTATCAGTGTGCAACAATCGAATTGATGCACCCGCCACCTCAGGGTTCGGCGACAAATTTTAGTTGGAGACGTCATGCCACATAGAAAACGCAAGGTCTTCGAGAAGGGCCACCGGCGAAAACTGTTGGTGGTCGTCGACGAGTCGCCGGAATTCGACGCCGCACTCTATTTTGCAGCCCGCGTTGCACGCCGAACCGGGGGAACGTTGTGCTTCGTCTACGTTATCGGGCCAGGAGATTTCACGCATTGGATCGGAGTCGAGGCGATCAGACGTGAAGAAGAAACCAGCAGAGCGAATGCCCTTTTTCGCCGCGCCAGGATCAAGTTGGCCACGGTCGATTGCCAAGATCTTGAGCCGGAAGAGGTGATTTTGGAGGGGCAAACGAATGAGGAACTGGTGGAACTGATCGAAAGTGATGAGGATATCGCCGTGCTCGTGCTGGGGGCGGCCAGCGACGCGGAGGGTCCTGGCCCACTCGTCTCAATGCTCGCCACGGGCAAGGGCGCGGGAACATTCCCAATTCCAATCTACATCGTACCCGGCACTCTAACGCCAGAGGATATTCAGGCGCTGGCCTGAGATTCACGTAGAACCAGCTGAAGGCCACCGGTCAGCAAAGCTGTGCGAATGTCAGGGCAAGGATTCGCAATTCGAAGCCAAGGTCGCTATGTTTCATAGAACAATTCCAAAGTGCAGCCATTTTGGCGTGTAGCTTGAACCCTTCAGCCACTGGGAGTTCTTCGATGTTCATCCAAACCGAAGCGACGCCAAATCCCGCGACGTTGAAGTTCATTCCCGGCAGGCAGGTGCTGAGTTCGGGCACAGTGGACTATCGCGGCCCCGATGAGGCAGCGGAGCAGTCGCCGCTCGCCGAGCGACTATTCCAGATCGAAGGTGTCGAAGGTGTGTTTTTTGGCACCGACTTTATTTCGATCAGCAAAGGTGAGGCGGAATGGCAGCACCTCAAGCCCGCAATCCTCGGCGTCATCATGGAACACTTCATGTCGGGCGCGCCGGTTATGGCGGGCTCGGGGGCGCCGCAAGCGGAGAGCGGCGGAGAGTTTTTCGACGAGGGTGACGAGGAGATTGTGGCCACCGTCAAGGAACTCTTGGATACTCGCGTGCGACCGGCCGTAGCCCAGGACGGTGGCGACATCACCTTTCAAGGCTTTCGCGACGGTGTGGTCTACTTGCATATGCGTGGGGCGTGTGCCGGATGCCCGAGTTCCACGGCAACCTTGAAGCACGGCATTGAGAACCTGCTTAGGCATTTCGTGCCGGAGGTGCAGGAGGTGCGTCCGGTTTGAACTGACGCCCGGACAAGGTCGCGTCAGTTGCTCGGAGCAACTTGTTGCCAGCAGGACCTAAGCTCGATCAAAGACTTCCCAATGAGAATGGCTTGAAATTGAACGTCCTCGCCATCGATACGAGCTTTGAAGCTTGTTCGGCAGCAGTTGTTGCAGGGCAAGACGGAGGCGAGCGCGCTGCGCGAACCTATGAGGTGCTCTCGAAAGGCCATGCCGAGCGAATCATGTCCATGGTCAGGTCCGTGGTCGGTGAAGCCGGGCTCGGATTCACGCAAATCGATCGCATTGCAGTGACGGTAGGCCCAGGATCATTCACCGGCGTTCGAATTGGCATGGCGGCGGCCAAGGGGCTGGCATTGGCAACGTCGAAAGAATTGGTCGGGCAAACCAGTCTCGCGGTGATGGCCGCTCGCTACCGCCGCGAACATCCGCAATGCGAGGAGTTGGAGCCTCTGGCAGTTGTCGTCGATGCACGGCGAGGCGAAGTTTACATGCAGCAGTTTGCCGGCGGCTCTGACAGCGGTACCGGCCCGGTGATTTGCTCGCCGGACGACGCAGCGCTAGTGTTGCCGCATGGATCGCTCGTCGTTGGCAGCGGGGCTCATTTGGTGGCCGCTGCAGCAATGACGCATGGCCGTGGGTTGCAAGTGGATTGCGGGGAACTCCAGCCCGACGCCTATGATCTCGCCATTCTTGCACGCACCATGCCGGCCCATGACCGACCGGTGGCGCCACTTTACCTGAGAGCACCGGACGCCAAGGCACAAGTTGGCAAGGCGGTGACACGAGCCTGTTGAGACGATCGATGGCATCGATAGCCGTTGAGATCGCGATCTCGACGCACTGCGATCGTTATGGCGCTCGGTGTTGCGGATGCGCACATTTCTGCCGAACCAACCCGGCACATTTGACGAATTCGAGCTGCTGCACGATCTTGAATGTTTGACCTGCGGACCGATGCATCACGTGCCACCGCGCGTCTGTGCCAGTTCGGCCAGGAATCGCGTATGATCATGGGCATGACGCACGACAACCGAAACACGCGCTCGCGATTGGAGCAACTCTGCGAGGCCAGGGGCATGCGGATGACGGAGCAGCGCCGCGTCATCGCCCGTGTTCTTTCAGAGGCGATTGATCATCCCGATGTCGAGGAGGTCTATCGCCGTGCGGCCAGCGTTGATGAGGGCATCTCGCTCTCGACGGTGTATCGCACCGTTCGATTGTTCGAGGAAGCCGGCATTCTCGAGCGCCACGATTTCGGCGAGGGGCGGGCGCGCTATGAGAAGGTCGCGAGCGAACATCATGACCATCTCATTGATCTTGAGACTGGCGATGTGATCGAGTTTCGCAACGAGGAAATTGAGCGATTGCAGGAGCGTGTCGCTCGCGAACTCGGATATAGGCTTGTCGGGCACAAATTGGAGCTGTATGCAACTCCGTTGAAAAAGAACCGCCAATAATCTGGTATGAGCAAAGCTTGATACAAACTCTGCGCGCCGGAACCGTGTTGGGCGCATTTGCCATCTTCACACTCGCTCTGATCCCCGTTCAGTGGACGCTGCTCAAGCTCGGTTCGCGTCATGCACGGACGTTTCCCAGGTGGTACCATCGCCAAGTCTGCAAGTTGTTCAATCTGAAAGTGCACACACGTGGGCACGTGGCCGATGAACGAGGCGTGCTGATTGTTTCCAATCATGTCTCCTGGCTCGACATTCCGGCGTTGAGCGCGATTGCGCCACTATCATTCGTCGCCAAGAAGGATGTCGAGGATTGGCCATTCGTTGGCCTGCTGGCCGGTCTGCAACGCAGTGTGTTCGTCGACCGCGAGCGAAAGTCGAGTGCCCACGGCACATCCAACGAAATCATGGATCGCCTCGCCAGGGGCGATCATGTCGTGCTCTTTGCCGAGGGTACGAGCAGTGACGGCAATCGCGTGCTGCCGTTCAAGAGCTCGCTGCTGGGGGCCGCAAAACCGGGAAAACGACAAGCCGAGGCGCCGCCGCTCTATGTCCAGACCTTTGCTGTCGCCTATACGCAGCTTCACGGGCTGCCTATCGGGCGGGCCTTGCGGCCGCGCGTGGCATGGTATGGCGACATGGAATTGCTCAGCCATGCATGGCAGGTGCTCAAGGGAGGACCGATCGATGCTCACGTCATCATCGGCGAACCCGTACTGCTGGATCGGTTCGCCGATCGCAAAGAGCTGACACGCCACGTCGAGTCGCAGATCAGGCATGACTTTCTGCATGTCCTTCGGCGTGGCAACTTACGGAACTTCGAAGCGCAGTTGCCGCAAAGCATCGCCAGCAAGAACACTTTGTGCGACAGCGACGGATTGAAGCTGGACAGTAACAGAACAGCGGATTAGGGATGGCGCGAATCCTGCCGGGGATGCTGCTCAACTAAGATCGATAAGTAGAAACAATTTACACTATCTTAGTTAAATCAGCACGCTAACCATTTTTGAATGAAGTCGAACTAAGATGTCCTTGAAATCAACCCAATCATCTATTGTGTTCGACATGTCCAAACGGAAGCGTCTCTATATCAAAACGTTCGGCTGCCAGATGAACTTTTATGATTCCGAGCGTATGATGGAGGCCTTTGCGCCGCTCGGATATGAGCAAACCGAAGACGCCGGAGACGCCGACGTTATTGTCCTCAATACGTGCCACATCCGGGAAAAAGCGGCGGAAAAGGTCTATTCCGAGCTTGGGCGAATTCGCCAAATAAAAGCCAAGCGTCGTCAAGACGGCAAACGCACCATGGTCGCAGTGGCCGGGTGCGTAGCACAGGCGGAAGGCAACGAAATCATTCGGCGCGCGCAAGTCGTCGACTTGGTTGTCGGTCCGCAAAGTTACTACCGCCTGCCCGATCTGTTGTTTCGCGCCTGTCAGGAAGGCCGGCGGATCGTCGACACCGAGTTTCCGGAGAAGGATAAGTTCACCCAGCTGCCGGCGCGGATTATTAGAAAGTCGTGCACGGCGTTTCTGACGGTTCAGGAAGGCTGTGACAAGTTCTGCACCTTCTGCGTGGTTCCCTATACCCGGGGCATGGAATTCTCACGACCTGTCGAAGCGCTCTACGATGAAGCCAGCGGGCTGGTCGACGGCGGGGTGCGTGAACTGACCTTGCTTGGACAAAACGTCAATGCCTATCACGGGATTGGTCGCGACAACAGACAATGGTCGCTGGCTCAGTTGCTTGCCCGATTGGCGGAGATCGACGGTCTTCAGCGGTTGCGCTACACGACCAGCCATCCGCGCGATATGAGCGACGACCTGATCGCGGCTCATCGCGACAATCACAAGCTGATGCCCTATCTGCATTTGCCATTTCAGGCAGGTTCGGATCGCATCTTGGCTGGCATGAACCGCAAGCACACCAGCGCGCAATATTTAGATATCGTTGCGCGAATTCGCGATGCCCGGCCCGACATTGCATTGTCGACTGACATTATTGTTGGTTTCCCAGGTGAATCCGACGAAGAGTTCGAAGCGACACTTGCGATCGTGCGCCAAGTCGGCTTTGCTCAAGCTTTCTCGTTCAAGTACAGTCCCCGACCCGGCACCCCGGCGGCGGCGCTCGACGAGCAGGTTAGCGATGAAGCGAAATCAGAGCGCCTGGCCCGCCTACAGGAGTTCTTGAGTGCCGATCAAAGACGCTTCAATGAAGGCTTTGTCGGCGCAACGATGTCTGTTCTGTTTGAAAAACAGGGACGCCACAATGGACAGATCGTGGGGCGCTCGCCTTATCTGCAGCCGGTGCATGCCAGCGGTGGGGATCAGTTGATCGGGCGAACATGCGATGTTGAAATTTCCGGTGCGGGACCCAATAGTTTGGCTGGTGTCATAAAAGCAGCAAGGCTTGGTATTATCCAAGCAGAAGCAGGAGCCTGATTCGATCGCTGCAAACGACAATCGAATGAAATTTGGAGATATTATTTGACTGGCGTCCGTAGCTCGTCAACCGCGAGTTCAGGCAAATCGGGCAAGCAAGCCGGGACTCAACAGCGGCTTGCCATTCCTTTCGAGAACAATCGACTTCTCGCCGATCTTTTGGGCGAATTCGACGCTCATCTGGCACTGATCGAGGATCGGCTCGGTGTGCAGGCGATTGCTCACGGAAATGTGATCACCGTTACCGGGTCGAAGGACACCTGTGAGGCTGCACGTGCGGTTCTCGAAAACCTCTATGGCAGGCTCGAGGCCGGTGAAGCGATCACCTCGGGCGATGTCGACGGCTCAATCCGACATATGGGTGCGAGCAGCATGGGTGATGCAAGGGCGAAGGGAGAACGCAAGCACAAGAGTGGCGAAATCTCGCAGATCAAAACGCGCAAACGCACGATTACGGCGCGTACGCCCATGCAAAGTGCCTATATCACCGGACTGGAGAGCAATGACTTGGTCTTTGCCATAGGGCCGGCGGGCACTGGCAAAACCTATTTGGCCGTCGCCTTCGCTGCTGCTTGTCTCGAGCGCGGCGTGACGGAGCGCTTGATCCTGTCGCGGCCGGCAGTTGAAGCCGGTGAGCGCTTGGGTTTCTTGCCAGGTGACATGCGCGACAAAGTCGATCCATATCTGCGCCCACTTTATGACGCCCTCTATGACGTTTTACCGCCGGAAAAAGTCGAACGCGGGCTCGAAAGTGGTATGATTGAAATTGCACCCCTGGCATTCATGCGTGGGCGGACCTTGTCGGACGCCTTCGTTATTCTTGACGAGGCGCAGAACTGTTCGAGCATGCAAATGAAGATGTTTTTGACGCGGCTCGGAGAAAACTCGAAAATGGTGGTGACGGGCGATCCGACGCAAATCGATTTGCCGCTGGGGCAAACTTCAGGCTTGCCCGAAGCGATCGCGCTGCTCAACGACGTCGAGGGGATTGAGACGTACGCGTTTGCGCAAGCCGACGTCGTGCGCCGCGAACTTGTGGCAAAGATTGTTGCGGCCTACGAGATGGCCAACTAAGCGATGGGCGATTCAGAATCCAGTCAGTGTATCAGCGCCAGTCGAGCGGCTGGCAGCGTGTTGCGCGATGACGACCAACGGTATCATCAGATAGAAATTATATGCGAGGTTGCCCGGTGGCAGGACGTCGGGGCCCCTGAGCGCATCGTTGAGCGTGCCGCCAGCGCGGCGATTTCGGCGGTGTTTGGCGGCAAGTGCAGCGTCTCGCTCTGCGTTCTGCTTACCGGTGATGAAAAACTGCGCAAGCTCAATCACGAATTTCGTGGCAGGGATGCAGCAACCAACGTGCTTTCTTTTCCATCTGGCGAAGACATTTTGGTCGACGAAAACGGTGGGCCGTTCCTCGGCGATGTTGCCATCGCCTTTGAAACAGTTCGAAGGCAGGCAAATGAGCAAGCCATTTTGCCAGGCGATCACCTGGCGCACCTGACGGTGCATGGTGTGCTGCACCTTCTCGGTCATGATCACGTAAACGACGGCGAAGCCGAGAAAATGGAAGTCCTCGAGGCCCAGATCCTCGCAAACATCGGGATTGCTAATCCCTATGCCTCTTGGGCGCCCATTGAACCGGAAGATAAATCCTCAACCTGTGAACCTATGGAGCTATGAGCGAAACCACTGCTGCTGGGCCGATAATGGCCGATAGCATGACGAACTCCGACGATGAGGCCGAAGGCCTCGGTTGGTTGGCCAGCCTGCGTACACGATTTGGGCTGCAGGACAAACCCACACTGCGCGAACTGCTTGAGCATGCGCTAAAGCAGGGGACCGAAAGTGCGGCGGCATTTTCCTCGCAGGAACGGGAGATGTTGCTCAGGATCCTGCACTTTGGTTCGCTCAGGATCGAGGATGTGATGGTGCCACGCGCCGACATCGTGGCGGTGGACGATGAGTCGCCGATCTCGGAATTGTTGAGAATTTTCCAAGACGCGGGCCACTCGCGAATTCCGGTCTATCGCGAAACGCTCGACGATCTGCGCGGAATGATCCACATAAAGGATCTCGTGGCTTGGATGGCAGAGACCTCGGGCTCACGGGGCAAGTCGAAAAGTCCTGGTGCGAAAGTGAAGCCGGTGGCCAAGGCAAATGGCAAGACCGGGGCGTTCAATCTCAGCCACGTCGACCTGTCGCGGCCAATATCGTCGGTCAAGTTGCGACGCGAGGTGTTGTTCGTGCCGCTATCGATGCCGGCGGTCAACCTGCTGCTCAGAATGCAATCGACGCATGTCCATCTGGCGATCGTAGTCGATGAGTATGGAGGCACCGACGGTCTGGTTTCGATCGAGGATCTGGTCGAGGAAATCGTAGGCGCGATTGAGGACGAACACGACGAAAATGGGGAAGACCTGATCACCGAAGTTCCCGTACTCGGTTTGACGGCGGCGGCGCGAACCCCGATCGAAGAACTGGAAGCCTTCCTTGGGCAAAGGCTGCTCGAGGATGGGGACGAGGAGGATATCGACACACTGGGTGGGCTCGTCTTCTCGCTCGTCGGGCACGTGCCGGTTCGCGGCGAATTGGTCCGTCACCCTAGCGGTATCGAGTTCGAAGTGCTGGACGCAGATCCGCGTCGGATAAAAAAGCTGCGCATTCACAAACAGGGACGGCCCGACGAGACGGAGGCCGCGGCGGAGCATTGACCGAGCGAGCTTGCCCGGCGTCGCTCAAGTCCCGCATTCATACAATGATTTTGTGCGCATAGGGGGCGGCGTTATGCAAGCGATCGCAGACCGACTGGACGGTCTTGCCGGTTGGCGGCGCTGGCTGGCGGCCTTTGTCTTCGGCGTCCTATCCGTCCTGGCGATGGCCCCGTGGCATGTCTGGCCAATACTGTTCTTGACGTTGAGCGGTCTGACTTGGTTGCTCGACGGCGCAATCTTTCAAAACAGCGACGAGAGCGCGACGGCGACATGGCGGCAAGTCCGAGATGGAAAGCGCGTTCGCGCGGCTGCTGCGGTCGGCTGGTTTTTCGGGTTCGGATACTTTCTCGCAGGTCTCTATTGGATTGGCGAGGCGTTTCTCGTTGAAGCGGAGAAATTTGCCTGGCTCTTGCCATTCGCCGTATCGATGTTGCCGGCGGGCCTGGCGCTCTTTTATGGGCTTGCAACGGCAGCGGCGGCGTTGTTCTGGCGGGCAGGGGCGGAAAGAATTATTGCGCTCGCAATTGCGTTTGCATGCTGTGAATGGCTGCGCGGCCATGTGCTGACCGGCTTTCCTTGGAACAGCCTGGGCTATAGCCTCACCGGCAATGACGCGCTGATGCAGCTGGCGGCGATCTTCGGGGTCTACGCATTGGCATTTTGGGCCGTCCTGCTCTTTGCCGCCCCAGCCGCGTTGGCCGTTGCGGGCGGGATCGGTGGGGCATGTCCGCTCTCACACCGGCAACCTTTTATCCTGGCAATTTGACCGACGCACGAACCAACCGCACCCGCGGCAGTCGATACCACCACGGTTTCACCGGCTTTGGGCTGGCCGATTTCCAGC
>JAUVMS010000381.1 GCA_030600135.1 Hyphomicrobiales bacterium
GGGACCATGCCTGTTTCCGTGTTGACCTTGAGACAACACTCAAGGATGACATCGGTGCCGACACATATGATCGCCTAATTGGCGATCTTCGGGTCGAATACGGCATTGGACGTTTGAACGATGCGCAGAAGTCTCCTTTGGTAATGCAGGAACTAATTAAGCGCGCGGCAGCCGAAAATAAACCAGCAGCAACGCTCGAGAAAATCGTACGAGCGATTCTCGCGATAAACCCGAAAAATCTGACATAAGGTCACGTGGCAAACTTGATGCTTTCGGTCGAAATTTTCGCCCTTGCCCATCCCGCCACCGTCTCGCAAATCCCCCACCTAACTCCGCCAAAACGTCGGAACAAAAAGCACCAGGACCGAGAACAACTCCAGCCGGCCGAGCAGCATGGCGCAGGACAAAATCCATTTCGCTCCGTCCGGCAAATCCTTGTAGGTTTCGGCCGGACCGACGACGGGGCCGAGGCCGGGACCGACGTTGGCGAGCGCGCTCGCTGACGCCGAAAGCGCGGTTATGGCGTCGAGCCCGTAGAGGCTCAGCAAAGAGGCGACGACGCCGAAGGAGACGATGAAGAGGAAAACAAAGTTCATGACCGCGCGAGACACCGATGCCGTCATCGGTTTGCCATTGAAATAGGCGGCGACAACGCGGTGGGGCTGGACAAATGTCAGCACCCGCTGGCGCACCGTGGCGAAGACCACGTGGAAGCGGAACACCTTGATCCCGCACGAGGTGGAGCCGGCACAGCCGCCGACGAACATCATCACCAGGAACAACGTGGTCGCAAAGGTGCTCCAGGTATCGAACGGGCGGGTGGCATAGCCGGTGCCGGTCATGATCGAGACGACATTGAAGGCGGCATCGCGAAACTCCAAAATGCCGACCTGATGGCCGCCGCCGCTTTGCGCCAGCCAGGCGCTCACCACGAAAAACACCAGTAGCCCGAAAAACCAACGAACCTGAATGTCGAAGATGAAGCGTGCGACCCGGCCGTTGAGGGCCTGCAGCATGACGACGAAAGGCAAGCTGCCAAGGATCATGAAGGTGATGGCGACGGTTTCCACCCAAACGTCGTCGAAAAACCCGATCGAGCTGTCGCGGGTGGAAAAACCGCCGGTGGCGATGGTCGTCATGGCGTGGGCAACGGCGTCGAACACGCGCATGCCCGCGAGCATGTAGCCGAAAACGCAGGCCAGCGTCAGCCCGAGGTAGAGCATCATGATCGAGCCGGCGATCTGCGTGGCACGCGGCAGGATCTTTTCCGACGTGTCTGAAGATTCCATGCGGAACAGCTGCATGCCGCCGATGCGCAACATGGGAAAGACCGCAATGGCCATGACGATGATGCCGATACCGCCGAGCCACTGCAAAAGGGCGCGCCAGAGAAGAATGCCTGGCGGGGCGTCGTCGAGCCCGGTGAGAACCGTCGCGCCGGTGGTGGTGACGCCCGACATGGCCTCGAAAAACGCGTCGGTATAGCTGACGTTGAGCGTCGACCAGGCAAAGGGCAGAGCCGAAAAGGCCGTGAGAAGCACCCACGAAACGGTGGTCAGCAGAAACGCTTGCTTGATGGAGAGGTCGCCGGAGGCGCCGCGATTGGCAAACGTCAGCGCCCCGCCCGAGAACAGCGTGAACCCGGACGAGGCAACGAAAACCGCCCATCCGTCATTTCCGGCCGCCAGGTCATAGAGCGCCGGCAGCATCATCGCGCAGCCGAGCGTCGACAGCAAAATGCCGACGATCAGCAAGACTGGCCGAAGCTCGATCATTCATTCGCTCGCGTTTCGCGGAATCAGAGGCTCTGGGCCCGACGAACCGAATGGCTACGCCATCTCGCAATCGATGACAAATGTTGCCGACATGGATTGGTTGATGTGCACAATTCGTGTGCTTGGCGCTCATGGCGCCTTCGCGGCATCAATTCATGCGCCGCCGGGCGTCCGGAAAGTCGAGCGAAAAGATCGGGATCTCGACCTCGAACCAATCGCCGTCGGCATCCTGCATTTGGTAGGCGCCGGACATGAACCCAGACGGTGTGCTGAGTGGAACGCCGCTGGTGTAGCTGAAGCTTTCGCCCGGTGCGATCAACGGGGTTTCGCCGACGACACCGGCGCCGCGCACCTCTTCGACCTTGCCGTTGGCGTCCACGATGCGCCAATAGCGTGCCTGAAGTTGCACGCTTTGCCCGGATTGGTTGATGATTTCGACCGTGTAGGCCCAGAAATACTGGGCATTGTCGGGATCGGATTGATCCTCCAAGTAGTGTGGCTCAACCCGCACCAAAATTTCGTTTGTCGTTGCTTCATACATGGCAATCAATGGGGCACGAGATTTGCGCCGGTTTTCGGACTGCGTCTTGCATTCACCTGCGATGCCATGCCCGTCGACTAGCGCGCCAACGCACCTGCAAGATCTTCTATCAGGTCGTCCGGATCCTCAAGGCCGATGGAAAGACGGACCAGTGTATCGCTGATGTCAAGTTCGGCGCGCGCCTCGGTACTCAATCTCTGATGCGTGGTCGTCGCCGGGTGCGTGATCAAACTTTTGGCGTCGCCAAGGTTGTTGCTGATGCGAATGATCTCAAGCGCATTCAACATGGCAAACGTGTCGGACTTGTCGCCCGCGACCTCGAACGACACCAAGGGTCCGCCAGCCGCCATCTGCCGAGCCGCCAATTCGGCTTGCGGGTGATCCGCGCGACCCGGATAGAGCACGCGGCTCACCTGCGGCAACTCGGCCAGGAAATCTGCAACTTTGGCGGCGCTTGCACAATGGCGCTCGACGCGCAGTGGCATGGTCTCGAGGCCCTTGAGCATGACCCAGGCATTGAACGGAGAAAGCGACGGGCCGGTGTGCTTCAGGAAGTCGTGGAGCTTTTTCTCAATGAATTCCGAGGTCCCGAGGACAATGCCACCCAGGCAGCGACCCTGCCCGTCGATGTGCTTGGTGGCGGAATAGGCAACAATGTCAGCCCCGAGCAACATGGGGCGCTGGTGCATCGGCGTGGCGAAAACGTTGTCAACGACGACGTGTGCGCCGATTTCTCGTGCGAGGTTGGAAACTGCTTGAATATCAACGATTTCCAGCGTCGGATTGGTCGGGGTTTCGAAAAACAGAACCTTGGTGTTTGGCCTGACGGCGGCGCGCCAGGCATCCATGTCGCGGCCATCGACGAGGGTCGATTGCACGCCGAACTTGGGCAGCAGGTCTTCCACGATGTAGCGGCACGAGCCGAACAGCGCGCGGGCCGCAAGCACGTGATCGCCCGCCTCGAGCTGGCACAAGAGCGCCGCCGACACGGCCGCCATGCCGCTCGACGTACCACGGGCGGCCTCGGCCCCCTCCAGTGCGCACATGCGGTCCTCGAACATCGAGACGGTCGGGTTGGCGTAGCGGCTATAGACATAGCCATCGTCGTCGCCCTTGAACCGCGCTTCGGCCTGTTCGGCGGTTTCATAAACGAAGCCCGAGTTCAAAAACATCGCCTCGGAGGTTTCACCGAAGGGTGAGCGCATGGTGCCGCGGTGAACGAGCTCGGTGGCGGGCGCCCGGCGGCGGCTCTTGCCGTTCGCCTTGCGTGTGCGGCTCTCTGGCTCTCGGTTCACAGACATGGTCATCACTCCCCGTCGCCCAAATACGGGCACGAAAAAACCCGGCCGGGCCGCTGGCGCTTCCCAATACTGCCGGGGTGACCATCGGCCTTTTAGCGAGTTGTTTTACGTGGCTGCAAGCCGGCCGGCCAAATCACCACGGGTCTTACTGATAAAACGCAAACTTTTGCCCCGAGGTCAAGCCCTGGCAAACTCTGGGGCGGAGATTGCCGGGCAATGCGGATCGCCACGACATCCTTTGCCAAACCAGCATTCGTCACGATACACCTTTGTCGGCGTGACACCAGGAGACGCCTCCGTGAGCAGTCAAGACGCATTTCTCAACCTGCCGGCGTTCAGCGATTTCGACCGTGTGGTGGACGCCGATGTCTTTCACCCGGCACCGGTTGACTGGCTCATCGGGCTGTCCGATGTGGTGAGCTCGACGGCGGCCATCGCCTCCGGCGGCTACAAA
>JAUVMS010000488.1 GCA_030600135.1 Hyphomicrobiales bacterium
AACTCGCCGAAATGGGCATCAACGTGAACTGTGTGCCGATGCTCGACCTACCGGTTGAAGGCACCCATGCGATTATTTCCGATCGCGCCTATGGCGTCACGCCTGATGTTGTCGCTTCGCTCGGCATGGCCGTTGCGGAGGGGCATTTGGCGGGCGGTGTTTGTCCCGTGATCAAGCATCTGCCAGGCCATGGCAGGGCGAAAGCCGACAGTCATCTGGCGTTGCCGCGTGTTGATGCGTCGCTGGACGAGCTGGAACGTACGGATTTCGAGCCATTTCGCCGTCTCAACAAATTGCCGGCCGGCATGACGGGCCACGTCGTTTTCAGCGCCATTGACGGTGACACGCCAGTTTCGACGTCGCCGAGAGCTATTGAAAGCGTTATTCGCCAGAGTATCGGATTTGACGGGCTGCTGATGAGTGACGACCTGAGCATGGGCGCGCTAGTTGGCTTGCTAGGTGAGAGAGCACGTGCGGTGATCCTGGCTGGATCCGATATCGCATTGCACTGCAACGGCAAGATCGACGAGATGCGTCGCGTGGCAGAGAATTCACCGGTCCTCGACGGCCGAGCTGAAGAACGGTTCAACGCCGTTTGGCGGGCAACGCAATCGCCAAAGCCTGTCGACCAGGCGGCAGCGGAAGCCGCACTCAATCGCCTGATGGGCGCGGTGAGTTAACGCGCGTCATTCGCAACAAAATTCATGATCTTCGGTTGTGCGCGGCTGTGGCCTATGGGGACGACGTGTGAATCGTTGTAAGTAACTGAGTTCAAGTTTTCAGTTCAAAAAGCCCTCTCCAATGAGGGCTGGATGGAGAAATGAGCGAGCAGGCGACAGATGAAGCGGGCGCGCCGGAGTTCGACCTCTGGGGCGAAGACGACAATCGGCGAGAGACCGAACTCGTTGTCGATGTCGACGGCTTTGAGGGGCCGCTCGACCTGCTGTTGATGCTTGCGCGTGCCCACAAGCTCGATCTGACCAAGATCTCAATCCTCGCGCTCGCCCGCCAGTACCTCGAATTCATCGATCAGGCACGGCTCATGAAGCTCGAGATCGCGGCCGACTATTTGGTCATGGCTGCCTGGCTCGCCTTCCTCAAGTCAAAGCTGCTGCTTCCCAAGGAGGACGAGGGTTCACCCGAAGCCACCGGAGAGGAGCTGGCGGCTCAGCTTGCTTTTCGCCTGCAGCGGCTTGAAGCGATGCGAAAGGCGTCGACGGACTTGATGGCGCGGAAACGACTGGGGCTCGATGTCTTTGGGCGCGGCGATCCCGAACCGATCCAGCTGACGCGTGAAAGCAAATATACCGCGACGATCTACGATTTGCTGAAGGCCTACGCGGATCAGCGCCAGCGCCGACTGGTCGGGCGGGTCTCGCTGCCGGTGCGCACCGTGTGGTCGGTCAAGGAGGCCCGCGTCCGATTGGAGCGCCTGTTGGGCACAAGTTGTGAGTGGGCGCCGCTCGATCGTTTCATCAATGCCTATATGATCAGTGATGGCGATCGCAGAACGGCGGTGGCGAGTTCATTCGGTGCGGCACTGGAAATGGCCCGCGAAGGCGTCGTGGAACTCAATCAGCCGGCAGCCTTCGGGCCGCTCTTCGTGCGCAGGCGGATTGATCCGGAAGGACCCAGTACAAATATGTGAATTGTGGCCGAACATGATGATGCGATGACGAAAACAACTGGTGCGGCAGGGGGTTAGCATGGCGATCGCAAAGCCGATTGAAGATAACGTGGGCGTCGCCGTTGGCGAGGGCGAAGACGCGGGCGCACTGGTTTCGCTGGTGCCGACACCGGACAATCGGGAAAAGTTGCGCATCCTCGAGGGACTTCTTTTCGCCTCTTCGGAGCCCATCAGCGAGGCTCAACTTGCCAGCCAGTTGGGCGAGGCGGACGATGTGGCGGGGTTGCTCGGTGAACTCGCAGCAATCTATGAGAATAGAGGTGTCAACCTGGTTCAGGTGGGAGGGCGATGGGCCTTCCGGACAGCCGAAGATTTGGGCTATCTCCTGCAAAAGCATTCCGTCGAGCAGCGCCGGCTCTCAAGGGCGGCGCTCGAAACGTTGGCGATTGTTGCCTACCATCAACCAGTAACGCGCGCCGAAATTGAAGAAATTCGAGGCGTTGGCACCTCGAGGGGTACGCTGGACGTCCTGCTCGAAACCGGTTGGATACGGTTGCGCGGGCGGCGGCGTGCGCCCGGCAGGCCCGTGACCTACGGCACGTCGGCGGCGTTTCTCGACCACTTCGGGCTCGAAAGTATCAGAGACCTGCCAGGTTTGGCGGAACTCAAGGGTGCGGGATTGCTTGACAGCAATCTGCCGCCCGGCTTTACGGTGCCGGAGCCAATGATGATGGATATGTTAGCGGACGACGAGGATCCTCTCGAGGATGACGAACTTGATCTTCTTGAGGAAGAAATCGACGATGATGAAGAGGCGCCCCATCGTGATGAGTTGGGGCAAGATGTTGCAGAGGCCGGGTAGAACCGATGACCGTGCAGCCGGCGATGCTCAAGTGGCGCCGAGGTGAGCGTGGACCGATTCTTTCGTCGCAAGCAGACACCACCTGTTGATCGCGGCCGGCGCGCCTGGGGTGCGCGGGGAACGGCCGCGGCAACCATTGCGGCCCGCCTGACGTTCGAAGATGTTGAGCGCCGCTACCATGGAAGTATGGCGTTGCGCGGTGTATCGCTCGACGTCGCTCCTGGCGAGGTGGTGTGTCTCC
>JAUVMS010000473.1 GCA_030600135.1 Hyphomicrobiales bacterium
CCGTCTCCCAGGGGTGGGTACTTGGATGAGCGAACTGAGAGGCAACGGCCTCGCCGAACTATGCCCTTGCCCCTCTCAATACAGTCGATCGCCGGCTTTGGATCTGATCTAGATCAAGTTTGCCGCCGGACGACGGGCACCCTACCGGTCAAGCCGACACACCGACAAACCGAAGCGGCTGATGACGCTCCGCGCTGCGGCGCGGCCCGAACCGGGCCACGCCGCTGAGACCCCTCGCGTTGCGTATCGACCTTGGCCGACTTACTTCGCCGGGTTAGCATTCCAAATGTCGTAATGGAGGTGCCAATTTCCGCCCGCTTTCTTCCAAATCACGATGTACTTGCCCATGGCCTTGGTCATTGCGCCCCCTTCGCCCGGGGCGTCCAGCGAGAATTGACCGAGCTCGACCGCCGTGTCGCCCATCTCCTCCACGCTAACGGCTTGAAGTGCGAGGTTCTTGAGCCCACCGTCGATCGCCCCCTTCCAAAACGCTTCAATATTCTTGCGACCGTCGACACGCTTGGCTCCGGGCGGAAAGAGCGAGCCGTTCGGCGTGTAGAGCGCCGCAACGCCGGCTGCATCCCCCTTGTTGAACGATGCGGCAAATACCTTGAGTGCGGCATCAATGTCGGATTTTGCCGAGCCGGCAAAGGCGGGCGTCGACACCATGACGACGAGCGCGACGATCAACGGAAGGGCTCTCAATACTCTCATCGGGGGTCACTCCTGACTTGCGCGTTACTTGAGTTGGAAGCACAGGGATATTCCGAGTAACGCAAAATCTATAAATGTGCCCAAGAAGATTACAAGCAAGGCTTTGAGAAAATCAAACAAATGGCAAGAGTATTTGTGCACATACTAAGTTTTATTCTTTGGTATATACAATAACGACTTCAATCTTCATCGGCCGGGCAAAATGTGAACGCCCATGAACCTTTCGCCGGCTCGTCGCGACCAATCCCGAGGTAACCAAGCAAGCACAAACAATTTCGGGAGAACAGCAATGCCTTCAGACCAACGCCGATCAGAAGCCAAGATGACGTTGGCCGTTATCCTCGGCACCCTAACAGTTGGCGCGGCGACCGCCTTTGCTTTCATGCCGGGCGGACCGGCCGCCTGCATCGGCAAGAACCTCGTGGCGCAAATGCAAACCAAGGACGCCTCGATGTACCGCCAGCTTCTTGCCGAGGCCGAATCCATCCCCAACACCGAGGCCGTTCTTTGGCGCATCGAGCGAGACGGCCAACCCGCCTCCCATCTGCTCGGCACCGTTCATCTTACGGATGAGCGCGTGACCAAGCTTTCACCCGCGGTCAAACAAGCCCTGGCCGAAAGCAAGATCCTCGCCCTCGAGCGCGCCAAGAAGGTGGCACCCACCAAGGTCCGGGCGAAGCCGCTACATATCTCAAGCCCGCGCGAGCTTTTCGAGTTGCCCGATGGACAAAAATTATCGCAATTCTTCACCGATGAGGAATATGCTGAAATGGATCGCCGCATGCGTCAGCTTGGCGTGCCCATACAAAGGCGCAACATTCTGCAACCCTGGTTCGTCGCCATGCGTGTCGGTATTTTTCGTCCTGACTGCGAGGTGGCGCGCCGCAAGGCTGGAATAAAATTCATGGACCTCGTCGTGCGCGAGGAGGGGATGAAAAACAACGCCGAAATCCTTGGTCTCGAAACCAAACTAGAGAACACCAGAGCACTTTACCGCCTGCCGATGGCGACGCAGGTCGCCCTCACCAAAATGTCACTCGCCGACGTGAACCGATCGCGCGACATCATGCAAACCGGCATAGAGATTTACCAGCAGCGCAGGCTGGGCATGATGTTTTCTCATAAGCTCCATGGCGTAAGCAAACAAACCTTCGACAGTTATATTGAGCACGTTATAACCGAGCGCAATCTGGCAATGCGCGACCGCGCGCTTGGGCTGCTCGAAAGGGGCAACGTTTTTGTCGCCGTGGGCGCCATGCATTTGCCTGGTGAGCAAGGGCTGGTCCAGCTCTTTCGCGATGCTGGCTACCGTGTAAAGGCAGTGGAATAAAAACCGCGGGCATGTTCGCGCGAGATTTGTTTGGAGGGTCGGGCTCGCGCCCGGCCTTTCCTATTGGATCAGCGCGGACAGATTTGCCTAGGCGAGGAATGCGCGGGAGCCCTAAGACTCGATGTCCCGGCGTTCGGCGCCCAAAGGAAAGCACAGCTCGCAACGAGCGAGGCTGGGTACTGAGAATCGAGCGTGGTCCGTGCCAGACGAGGCAAAGATTTTGAAGCAATCGCGCCAGCAAATCAGAAGAAATCAACCACAAATTTTATGTCCAAACATGCCAGATGAACTTATCTCGAGCATCAGTACAAATGAACACATCATATATCTTTGAAAGACAAACTCCGTCCAAGGCGCTATGCTTGGTGATCTTGCCGGTCGCGGCACAACGTGACCGCGGTCGAATTGGGCGCTTGCGTCGCCACAGTCGTGACCCTCTTGAACTTGCGGGTTGAGGAGGGTCGACTATTGCGCACCACGCCATCAATACGCCGACGGAGTCCACGGGCGAGCTGCCGGTGGTCCGTTCGATCGCACCGGCGGATCTCAAGGATGTGTTGGCAAAGGGCCTTGACGACTTCTGGGCGATGCCGACGCACGTCATCTTCCTGGTCCTAATTTATCCCATCGTCGGTATCTTGCTGGCGCGCGCGAGTTTTGGCTATCAGGTCATTCCGCTGCTCTATCCCATTGCCGCCGGGTTCGCCCTTGTTGGTCCCATCGCCGGGCTCGGAATTTACGAACTGAGCCGGCGACGTGAGCTTGGCATGGACACGTCGTGGAAGCATGCCTTCGACGTTTTCCATTCGCCCTCCCTGCCAGTGCTCGGGCATGCGACCTGGCATCTCTATCGCAAGGTGGTTGAGCCGGACTTGAGCCCGCGGCCGGAATACCGTCCCCGCCTAAAAGGTCGGCGCTATGGCGCCGAATTCCCGGCCTCGCTCTTCTTTCCGTCCGCCCGTGAGGAGCCAGCTGACGAGGAGGAGAAATTCTAGGGAGTAAAACGGTCTGCTTGGACAATTCAGGGTCGCGCCGTGACCATCCAATTGGCGATGGAGCAGCGCGAGGCCGAAGTGCCGCAGGAGAAC
>JAUVMS010000032.1 GCA_030600135.1 Hyphomicrobiales bacterium
AAGAGCACGGTGTCGCCGCTCTTGACGTCTAGATCGATCCGGTTGCCGTCTTCGTCACGGGTGCCTGGACCAACGGCGAGGACTTCGCCTTGTTGCGGCTTTTCTGCTGCTGTGTCTGGAATGATGATACCACCGGAAGTTTTCTGCTCATCGTCGATGCGGCGTACAACCACACGATCGTGAAGCGGACGGAAGTTCATAGGATCTCTCTCCTGTGAATGGTTCGCCCTAGAACGAATGTCTTGGCTTAAATTGTGACTAGGGGTGGGCTGTTAGCACTCGCCTTGTGGGAGTGCCAACGGCTCTGGGGGATGACGTAGTCGGGCGCGGTGCCGAAGTCAAGATGTTTTTGGCACTCACGAGTTGGGAGTGCTAACGCCTGTCGCGGCGGCTTGAAAAATGCGCTTTGCAGGCCAAATGGTGTCCCGATGCGCGCAGTTCAATGGGCCCGCAGGCCAATTGCTTGGCGCTGCACCGTGCGAGCCTTGCAGTTTCTGCAAAGCCAGCTGCTCAGATGCATTCAGCGGCGACAGACCCATGTGCGCGGCAATCCAAAGGAATTGCCGCTGCACACCTATGAGAGGGCTGGCGCTAGATGCCCTCTCCAAACGTCAGGACTTGCCCGTTAAGCCAGTGGTTGCGCTCATTTGCCAGCTGCAACGCAACTTCGGCAACATCCTCCAATTCGCCGTCATCCAGCACGCCGGACGCTGCGATCGCATTGACCTGCACATTGTCGTCGGCCAGATCGCGCGCTTGGCCCCGTGTCAGCGCCTCGAGCGAGAGCCGTGTCACGATGTCGAATGCCGCCGACATGTCGTTCTCAGGCAGATGGGCCAGATGCAGAATAAGCCCGCCACGGCCCGTCATTCGCAGCCGTGATACGACCACATCACATGCGCTCACTAGTGCTGACAGCGCCTCGGATATGGCGACTTCGAAATCGTCCGCGGTCATTGCCTGCAACAAGGACTGAGGCTCGACCGCAAGCTGATTGACTACGATATCGATACCATTGAAGGCACGAAGCGCGGCGTCTGCCAGGCGTTCACCGCAGTCGGCATCGTGCAATGAAAAAGGAAACACGCGGATTGCTGCCGCGCTACCTGTTAACTCTTGGGCAAGTTTTTGGGCGCGGCCTTGCGTGCCACCGCATTGCAGGACCAAGCGACAGCCCTGCTCAGCAAAGGCGTGCGAAACAATCGGCCCAATACCATATGAGGCATTGCTAATGAGAACCCGCTTGTCGGCGAGCTCGGGATAGGCACGCGGCTCTGCGACGGAGGACTGAGGGACGAGAACAACTCTAGACATGCGACAAACCACCTTTGGAACGAGATGCAAACCATATCAGCAAACTCGTACTGAGTCGGTGAATCAACGCTTAACGGATTCGACGGCGTGATTGAGGCAGGCACATTTTTTGCCCACTGTTTTCGCCGATGATGCAAAAAAAGGCAGGCCCGCAAGCCTGCCTCTCCGACGATCATTGGGAGTTGGGATGACCGCTCAATCGTTGCGGAACAGGTAGTCGCCACCGCCCGCCGCGGAATGACAGGCTATACAACCCTTGTCCATGCCTTTGGCGACGCGGCCGGCAAGTTCCATGCCCTTTGGATTCTTGTGCAAGGATCCATCCGGCTTGAACTTGACCCAGAACCAGTTCTTGTTGTCTGCATCGTATCCAGCCTCGCGCTTGAACATGACGGTAACAGCCTTGAGGTGTGCAGCGGGGTCTGAGCTGACTTGCTGCACGGTAATTCCGCCCGGACCGTAGTTACGCTTGACCACCGCAGTACCGGTGTGGCCGTTGACGGTCACCTCGGTTTCCATTGTCTCAAGAATAGCCCCATGTGGTTCTTGGCCCTCATAAGGTTTGTCGGCCATTGCATTGGCACCAACCAGTTTCACTTTGCTGAGCGCCGCCCAAAGATCTTGCGAATACTTGATGCTGGCCGCATCACCGAATGGTTTGTCAGCGCTTTGCGCATTGATCGACCAAAGCCCGGCCCCGACCAATACCGCCGCGCCTAGCGCAAGCCCTGCTCCTAACGATTTGCGAATTGATTTCATGTAGGTCACCTCCGAAGTGTTCTCCAAGTCCAAGCCAAAAATGAAAGACGACATCTTACGAGATGCAGCATAGGGCGGCGGTGAGTGTGCACGTCGTCACGATTGCTCACATAGAAGTGAGGCCTGAGATCCACAGCTCTCACATTGAATGACCAACTCGAATGAAAAAGCTGAGGAAATCGCCCACCGAGCACTTGCGCCCCCTGGCCTCGACGGGAAACCCTTTGTTCTCGAATTCTGGAAACACCAATGTGATTCGGCGGCGCAATGAAAAAGGCAAAGACCAAACGCAATGTCGTCAAGCCGCTGGGCTTTGCGGCTCAAGATGGGTCCGGCGCAAAGGTCGGACGCGCAAAGCGCTTTGGTGCGGGTGCAAATGATGTGATCATTATCGGCGCAATGGTCATCATCGCTCTTGCCCTTTCAGTCGGCCTTTATGCGCAAACCGGCCTCAGTCTGGGTTTGGCGGTCATCGCCGGTGGTGCCGCCTTGCTGGTGATGCTGTCTCTGCATCTCCTGGCGCGCCGCATCTATGGTCTTGATACGCGGGTCGGCATTTTGGAGAAGCGGGTCGATAAGATCGATGGTGCTGGCGCTACAAATGACCACCAAGCGGTGACGCCCCTGTCGTCCAAATCGCTCGATGCCGAGCCGCAGGTAGCGTTGGCTACGCCGGAATTGGACCTGCCAGCCTCAGAAAGTCCATCGGATTTGATTGGACAAGCCGAGGTCGAGCCGGAACTGGTGGATGAGCAAGCCCGGGCCGAGCCGGATGCCGATCCTCAATCCGATACGGCCGTTGAAGCCGAGGGCGCCTATCTGAGGCCGGTAACCGAAACATCGCCAACGCTTGGTCCGTCGAGCCGCGTCCAGCCCAATGTTGTCGACGGTCTGGTCCGCCAGCTCGCGCAGGAGTTGGGCAGCCGGCGCGTCGAAGACGATGATGTCGAGCGCAATACAACAGACGACCCAACCGAAGAGGTTCACGAAGACCGGGCTGCTTCGGAGGCCTCGGATGCAGACCCATTGAAAGCAGAGGCCGCGGAAGAAAAAGATAGTGATACAGAGCCGGCGATGACCGAGACGGCGGCAGCGGAACTCGAAACTGACGCTGCCGCCGAAGATCGTTCGCCATCACTGCCGCCGAGCGCGGAGCTCCCGGTCAGTGATGAAAGGGATGGCGTGCCCGCCGAAATAATCGTAGCGGCGGCACAGCGCGGTAGCGTCGATCTTTATCTACAACCCATTCTGACTTTGTCGGACCGCAAAGTTGCCCACTTCGAGGTCCTGCCCCGTTTGCGCAGCCCATCGGGCGCGCTCATTCTTCCTGCTGACTACGCTCAAGTCGCCGAATCGTGTGGCGTCATAACCTTGATCGATCAGGCGATCTTGGGGCGCACGGCACACGTTTTGAAAAAGCTCAAAGCGGGTGGCCAACCCCACGCGATATTCTGCAAGCCGTCCTTGCGGGCATTGACGGATCCCGATTTCTTGCGTGATTTCGTGCGCTTCATGAAGGGGTTCAAGGATGTCGCCGGTGATGTCGTCATTGAGGTCGACGCTGACACATTGGCGAGTAATCGCGAAAAGCTCGTCGATGATCTGGCAGTGCTACAACGTATCGGCATACTCTTGTCGCTCAGCGATCCTGAGGACCTGCTCAGCGCAACCAGCCTCTTGACCGCGCTCGATTTCAGCTTCCTGCGCATGGATGCCAAGTCTCTCGGCGAATTCTTGACGGCGGACGAGGATGGCGTAATGACCTTTACCGAGCGCACGCAAGGAGCTGGTGTCGAGGTAATCGTTGACCATGTTGACGACGATCGCACGCTCGCCGACGCCTTGGCGAGCAAAGCTAATCTTGCGCAGGGCAATTTGTTCTCAGAGCCCAAACCGCTCTTGCCGCGTGGCCAGGAAGAGCGCATCAAGGCGGCCTGATTGACACCATCTTTTGGGCCTGATCGTGGGTCCATATTTTCACACGCGCGAACAGGCGGTATCACCCGGATTGGTGAATGTTGCTTTCAATCGATCGAAAACTACTCTAGGCAGGCGCTCATGACGCAAGCCAAAGAAGATGTCCCCATACTCCGCTCGGCCTATGCTTTGCGCGATCAATACGACGCTTGGCTCTGTGACGTTTGGGGCGTCATACACAATGGCCGCGACGTCCATGGCGAGGCGGTCGAGGCCTGCGCTGAGTTTCGCAAGTCGGGCGGCACGGTTGTCTTCATTACCAACGCCCCGCGCCCGGCCCCGCCGATCATGCAACATCTTGACGGCCTGGGCGTGGATCGCGCGAGCTATGACGTCGTTATCACTTCAGGTGATGTGACCCGACGTCTCATCAAGGCATGGTCGGGCCGACCGATCTTTCACTTGGGTCCGGAAAGGGATCTGCCGATCTTCACCGGCCTCGGCGTCCATTTCGCCGATGAGGCGACGGCCGAGGTAATCGTCAACACCGGCCTATTCGATGACACCACGGAAACGCCGGATGACTATCGCGAGCTCTTTGCTCGCTTTCTCGAGCGATCCTTGCCGATGATTTGCGCCAATCCGGACATCATGGTCGAGCGTGGCGCCGATCTTTGCTATTGCGCGGGCGCCTTGGCCGAACTCTATCGCGAGATGGGCGGCAGCGTCGATTATGCCGGCAAGCCACACCCGCCAATCTACGAGGTATGTCGCGACAAGATTGCCGAAGTGCGCGGCTGCGATGTCCCGCGCAGCCGCATCCTCGCCATCGGCGACAGCCTGAAAACCGACATGATCGGAGCCGCAGGCGCCGGCCTCGATGCGCTTTTTGTTCCCTCGGGCATTCACGTCGAAGGCGGCCGAGCGCTCGATCAAGGCCTCATCGATGAGCTTTTCAACGGTCATCCCTTCCGCCCGGTCGCGGCAATTGCCGGGCTGACCTGGTAGCCCCACTGCGCAATTCTTCGATTCCTGCCCTGACTCGGCGTCGATTTTCGCACAAACATGTTTCGGGTGGTGGAATGCCTCTCCTTTGGCTTTGATCTCTCGCGATCCAATAGATCTCGGGAGGACTTGCCATGACGGAGCTTCGCTTTATCGCCCTTCAAACTGCAATTGCGCGCGCGCTTCAAAGCGGGGCGCCCGATGCCAATGGTCAACCGCCTGAGCACCATACGGCCCAAGGTGCAGGCAATGACTGCCGCCACTGCTTAACCGAGATCGCCGATGGCGCGCCCATGCTTGTACTCGCCCACCGGCCCTTTGAAGAACCTCAGCCCTATGCCGAGGTCGGTCCGATTTTCCTTCATGCCGAGCACTGTGCCCGTTACCACGAGGAAGACGAGGTGCCTGCCATGTTCCTCGGGTGGGATAGGCTTCTCATTCGCGGCTATGGTGCCGATGACCGCATTGTCTATGGCACCGGCGAAATCGTGCCGACGAACGCAATTGCAGGCGCGGCGCGTGACATGCTGGCGCGGGACGATGTCACCTACATCCACGTCCGCTCAGCCAGCAACAACTGCTATCAATGCCGTATCGAGCGGGCCTAGCAGCCTGCTAGGTCTCGAGCACGATCTTGCCAATATGCTGGCTCGATTCCATGCGCCGGTGCGCTTCGCTGGCTTCAGCAAGTGGAAAGCTCGAGTCCATGACCGGGCGCATCTTGCCACTGGCAACCAACGGCCAAACGTTCTTCTCCACCGCGCGGGCGATGGCGCCCTTGACGTCATTGGTCCGCGCCCGAAGGGTCGAGCCGGTTAGGGTCAATCGCTTGAGCATCAGCGGCATGAAATTGACATCCGCGGTCGAGCCATTGAGAAACGCGATTTGCACGATGCGGCCGTCGTACTTTGCCGCCTTCAAGTTGCGCTCGATATAGTCTCCGCCGACCATGTCCAGGATAACGTTGACGCCGCCGATCTCCTTGGCTGCCGCCACGAAATCCTCGGTATTGTAGTTGACCGCCCGGTCGGCCCCGAGCGCCTCGCAAGCCTGGCACTTTTCTGGCGAGCCCGCCGTCGTTATCACCCGCGAGCCCAACGCCTTGGCCAGTTGGATCGCCGTGGTGCCGATGCCGCTCGAGCCACCGTGCACCAACAGCCACTCGCCAGGTTTGAGCCCGCCTCGCTCGAACACATTGTGCCAAACCGTGAACACGGTCTCCGGCAGCGCCGCGGCTTCACCCATCCCGAGCCCATCAGGCAGTGGCAACGTCGCCACCTCTTCGGCGATGCAATAGTCCGCATAGCCGCCCCCGTTGACCAGCGCCGCCACCCGATCACCCGGCCGAAAGCGGCTCGTTCCGCGCCCGGCAATCATCACTTCGCCCGCAACCTCCAGCCCTGGCACCTCGGAATGTCCCTTGGGCGGGGGATAAAGTCCCATGCGTTGAAGGATATCCGGCCGATTGACCCCGGCGGCTGCAACTTTCACCAACAGTTGTCCCTCGCCAGGGTAGGGTGTGCGCACCTCCCGCGGCTCCAGCACATCGGGTCCGCCGGGCTCTCGAATGGCGATCGCGGTCATCATCTCGGGCGTTTCGGGCATGGGTTACATTCCTTGTTTTCAGCTGGTGCTTGATTTGCCAAACTCTGCGGGCGAAGACAATGATGTAGCTTTGTCATATACAACCTTGTGTTGCGGTGCGATTGAGAGCGGAACCAATGGATGAGGAAGATTTCAAACCGAAGCCGTCAAGCGAAGTGACAATTGGCGCTGACCTGTCCCGGCTGTCAGTCGACGAATTGGAGGCGCGATTGCGGCTCTTGAGCACCGAGAGTGAGCGGGTGAAGGCAGAGATTGCGGCCAAGCAGTCGTTCAAGTCAGTGGCGCAGGCGGCGTTCAAGAGTTAATGTTTGCCAGGCAACTCTCCTGTGTGGTGATCGCAAATTGAACGATCGGCGCCTGGGAAGATGGTTGCCATGGGTGCCAGTATGAGACGCAGCGTTTCGGCGATGGGTATCTGGTCGGCCAACTCGCCACGCTGATCGCCTGCATCGGGCCGGCAGGTGACGGCATTGTCATTGCGCCAGCAAGAGTGCTTTGCCGCTTTTCATGCAAATGTCCAACAATCTGAAGCCCATTAACGCTTTGTTAGACCCATCAGGGTTAACGTCACCTCATCCAGTTAGCTGGATGCTGAGTGGCTCCTGTCCACTCTGTTTGACGCCTCCCTGTTAACTTCTGAGCCGCTTACGTAGCGGCTCATTTTTTTTGCGCTGACCATTTCCGGAATTGCCTAGGCCACATTTCTCGCCAAGTCGTATTGACTGGCAATTACACTGAAACAGATGCAATGTTTGCTGTGAACTATCCTTCCGATTGATTGGATCTGCTCGCATTTACCTTCATCGAATACTAAGGGAGGCGGTATGGCGCAGGACGCCGGTACGGCCGTTCAGCTGAGCGAAATCGGCCCAAGAATGGTTCGTGGAATCCGCGCGAGCTTCGTCTCCCTGCTCCTCTTTGGATTGTTTTTCTATATTGTCAGCACCCTTGTGTTGACGCCCATGAGGGCGGCCACCGTCCGTCTCTTGATCGAGGCTTCCGGCAGCCCCGCGGTATCGAACACGGCGATTGCCAGCTTCCTCACGACAGCGCCAGGCATGGCTTGCCTGCTCGTGCTGGCCATGACCACGTTGTTGCTGTTGCTGGCCCAGCAGTCGGGTCTGCTCTTGATCGCGCACGACACGCTGCTCGGCCGACGCACCTCACCGCTCGCAGCCCTGCAGCAAACGCTTGCGGCCCTGCCGAGATTGCTCGGCCTCGCGCTCGTTCTGACGCTCCTCTTTCTTATCTGCGCCCTGCCGTTTCTTTTCCTGGCCGGCCTCGGCTATTCCGTGCTTCTGTCGGACCACGACATCAACTACTACCTTTCCGTCCGGCCGCCGCAGTTCTGGACCGCGGTTGGCTTTGGCCTGCTAATCGCCATCGGATTGGCGCTCACGGCGGTATTCTTGCTCGCGCGCACCAGCGTTGCGCTGCCCATTTGCCTCATCGAAGGACACTCCTGGACCCGGCCTGTCCGGATGTCCTGGCGTCGAACCCGGGCTGACTGGAAAAAAATTGCCCTCCTCGTCGGCGGTTGGCTCGGCGCCGTGGCGATCGCCTCGGCGATCTTGCTGTCAGGCCTCGTAATATTCGGGGAATGGTTGCTCGGCGTCATACCGGGCGGGGCGACGACCATCATCGTTGCCACGATTGGCCTGGTTGCCGCCATCGACATCCTTGCGGCGCTGGGCACGTTCGTCAGCTCCGCCGGCCTCGGCTTCATCATGGCTGAGCTGCACCTGAGGCTCAGCCATGATCATGCGACGGCCGACATTCGATCGGCGGGCATGAGCGTTGCCGCGGCTCCTCCTGCAACCAGACGACGAATTCTGTTGCGAATCGCCGCAGTCCTCGGCGTTTTTGCCCTGACCTCGATCGTGCTCGCATATGGCGTCATCGAAAGCATGGATCTCAAGGACAACGTGCAGATTACGGCGCACCGCGGCAGCTCCGCCAAGGCGCCTGAAAATTCATTGAGCGCCATTCGCCAGGCCATCGCCGACGGCGCCGACTACGCCGAAATCGATGTCCAGGAAACCCGCGACGGGACCATCGTGCTGCTCCACGACAGCGACCTCAAGCGCGTTGCAGCGTTGGACAAAAACATCTGGGAGGTGAGCTACGACGAAATCCGCGACCTTGATATCGGCAGCTGGTTCTCGCCTGAGTTCTCGAGCGAGCGCATAGCCACCCTGGACGAGGCCATCGCGCTTGCCCGCGGCAACATCAAGCTCAACATCGAGCTCAAGTTCAACGGTCACGACAAACAGTTGACCGCAGGTGGTGGCCATCATTTCCGCGCAAGCCTTCGAGGATCAAAGCGTGTTGACGTCACTCGAGATTGCCGCACTGCATGAGGCCAAGAAGCTGGGCGACAAATTGCAGGCCGGCGCCATCGTCTCGGTGAGCATCGGCGATATCACCAAACTCGATGTCGACCTGCTCAGTCTCATCAAGGGCCTGGCAACGTCGGAGATGATTGCCCGGACAAGACGGCAAGGTCTCGGCATCCACGTTTGGACAATCAACGACACGACCGAGATGCACGAGATGATCGATCGCGGTGTCGACAACATCATCACCGATAAGCCGGAACTACTGGCGAATGTTTTGAAGGAGCGCGCCGGTCTTACCGACATGGAACGGGTAATGCTCAAGTTGAGCCATTGGCTGCGTGGGCGCTAATCGATTGACTCCGACATTTGGAACTTTCGGTTACGGGCTGCGATGATTTTCTCGGGTCTGATCACGCTCTAAGCACTGCGCTGACTTTGCTCACCAAATCTCGCGCATGTTCTGGCACAAGGCTCGCTTCGAGCCGCAGCATGACGAAATCAGCACCGTCCTCGGCAAATCGTCTCGCCTGGTCGCTATCGGTGGCGCCCCACGCCACACATGGCACTTCGACGACTGCCGCCCACCAGCCAATCAAGCTTTCACCAGAGAACTGTTCGCCTGGATCGAGCGCGACATATTCAGCGCCGAGTTCGCCCGCCATCATCGCCTGGTGTTTCGAGCCACCAGGATGGACACCGACAATGGCCCCATCGCCCAGGGCGTTCCGAGCCTCTCCGATCGCGAATTCGAGATCCGCGCTTTCACTCAGATGCACGCCGTCGGCGCCAACATTGCGTGCTATTTCCGCATCATCCGCGACCAGCGCGGCAACCTCGTGGCTCTGCACGCACTGCACGTCGTCACGCAGCGCGTCGATCCCGTTGCTCGAGCCCTGCCAGCCTGCTGCCTCGAACAGCACGCATGCGACGTGGCCAGCGCCGAGCACCGCGTCGAGAAAACTTGCTTCGTAGCGAAGCGCGCCGCCTTCGATCGCCAGGTAGAGACCGCAATCGTGCTGGGGTTGTGTCATGGACCGGCGGGCCACCAAATTGATTCAGTCACAGCTTATCGATTCCGACCGATACGAAAAGGGGCCCAGCCGCGGCCGGGCCCCGGTTGTCGGGTGTTCGTGACTTGGCCGCCCAGCATCGACTATGCGGCTTGCTCGAGTTCGTTGCGCCACTGGCCCATGGCCGCCAGTCCGTTCATCTTGGCCCGATGCGAAAACGCCCGTTGCGCGGCGGCGACGTTCTCAGATCGGCCGCCCCATGCCTTGAGCGCAGCCGCTTGCAGCGCCCGGCCATAGGAAAACGAGAGCTTCCAGGGCATGTCGTAACCCGCGTTCATGGCCGACAAATGCGCCGTGGCGTCGCCGTCCGACTGCCCGCCCGAGAGAAAGCAGATCCCCGGCACGGCGGCAGGTACCGCGCGCTTGAGGCATTTGACGGTTCGTTCGGCGACTTCCTCGACGCCCGCCTGGCTTGTGCACTCGGTGCCAGAAAGCACCATGTTGGGTTTCAGGATCGTGCCCTCGAGCACGACACGCTGTTCATAGAGCGCATCATAGAGCGCGTGAAGCGACGCTTCAGTCACCTCGTCCATGCGATCGATGGTGTGTGCTCCATCCATCAGCACTTCCGGTTCGACAATCGGTACGATGTT
This sequence comes from Hyphomicrobiales bacterium, assembly GCA_030600135.1. GTDB lineage: Bacteria > Pseudomonadota > Alphaproteobacteria > Rhizobiales > JAUVMS01 > JAUVMS01. The sequence goes on from JAUVMS010000032.1 coordinate 10,603, forward strand.
GGCTTCTTGGGCGAGCGCCGCATAACGCGCCAGGGCGTGGGCGTTGGCGTCGATGCAATAGCGAGACGGGATGCCGTCCGCGATCGTGATGACGGCACGCCATTTGGCGAACCTTGCGCCAAGGTCGTGATACTCCGCAAACCGCTCCCGCAAGCCATCAAGGCCTTCGGTTACTTTCTCACCAGGCGCGCCGGCCAGGTCCTTGGCACCCTTGTCCACTTTGATCCCGGGGATGGCCCCGGTTTCGCTGATGATCTGTGCCAACCGTGTGCCGTCCTTGGCGCTTTGGCGAAGCGTCTCGTCAAACAAGATCACGCCGGAGATGTGATCGCGCATGGCCTCGCTCGCGCGGAATAGCATCTCGCGATAGTCGCGGCGGTTGTCCTCGGTCGACTCGGCACCGATGGAATCGAACCGTTTCTTGATCGTGCCGGTACTTTCGTCGGCGGCAAGGATGCCTTTGCCGTCGGCGACCATGGCATTGGCGATGTCCTGAAGTTGGCTAGTCATACTAGTCTCCCCTTGCGATCGAGCCGTCGTGCCTCGGATTTGCGCTTGATGTAACGCCAAACCAGCGGTCAGGCCAGTCTGGCTGGCCGAATGTGTGAAAGACGTGGAAACAATGCCACGCCATTCACACGTCGGTCCCGGCACTGGAGCCGCCCGAGGTGATGGCGGCCACGTTGTGGTGGCAGATGCCGGCTAGCCCAGCTTGCCGAGCGCCACCGCGGTATCGGCCATCCGGTTCGAAAAGCCCCATTCGTTGTCGTACCAGGACAGCACGCGAACGAGCTTGCCGTCGACGACTTGCGTCTGAGTGAGGTCAAAGGTCGAAGAATTCTGGTTGTGGTTGAAATCGATCGAGACGAGCGGTTCCTTGACCACACCGAGCACACCCTTCAATTCCTGTTCCGCGGCCCGCTCCATTGCCGCGTTGATCTCATCTGCCGTCGTTTCACGGCTCGGGATTAGTTTCAGATCGATCATCGAGACGTTTTGCGTCGGCACCCGCACTGCGGTCCCGTCGAGCTTGCCATTGAGCTCCGGCAGAACCAGGCCCACGGCACGCGCCGCGCCAGTCGAGGTCGGGATCATGGACACGGCCGCTGAACGTCCCCGCCGCGGGTCGGAGTGCGGCGCATCGAGAATGCGCTGATCGCTGGTATAGGCGTGCACGGTGGTCATGAACCCCTGCTCGATGCCGCAAAGCTCGTGGATGACCTTGGCGACCGGTGCGAGACAATTGGTTGTGCACGACGCGTTGGAGACGACTTTGTGCTCACTGCCCAGCTTGTTGTCGTTGACGCCAAAGACGACGGTCAAATCAGCATCCTTGGAGGGGGCCGAAACCAGCACGCGTTTGGCACCGGCTTCCAGATGGGCCGCGGCCTTATCGCGATCGGTGAAGATGCCGGTGCACTCCAACACCACGTCAATACCCATGGCGCCCCAGGGTGCTTCCTTTGGGTCGCGCACCGAGAGAATCTTGATCGGCCCGGTGCCAACGTTGAGCGTGTCGCCTTCGACCGTCACTTCGCCGCGATAGGGCCCGTGCGCCGAATCGTAGCGAAACAGATGCGCGAGCTGCTCTGGCGGCGCTATATCGTTGACCGCGACGACGTCGATATCCGTCCGTCCGCTCTCAGCAATTGCCCTCAATACATTGCGCCCGATCCGACCAAAACCGGTGATTGCGACTTTGACGGCCATTCCCTGTCCTCCTCGGACCGCCGATGCAGTCCACTCGAAATTGCTCTGAATGTGCCCTTACAATTGCGGCGACGCGCATGGGCAAGGCTATTGTGCGTTGCGGTTACGCTCCGGCACAACGCAGCGGATAGCGCACTCCAGGCGCGATTTCCACCCCCGAGGCAGGTGCTGGGACATCTTGCTTTGCCGAGATCGAGGCAATTCTCGACGGCATTGGCGGTGCGAGCATCAACGAGAGGTTGCCCACTGTATCTTGGTCTCAACGCGTTGCTGGCACCGATCCGGACGGCGTAAAATGTTGCCAACGCAATCTGATTCGAATTTGGGAGCGGTCTGGCGAGGTGGCAGAGTAGACCGGCGACGACATGGGCCAAGTGGTCGTAATGCTAAATGGTCGCAGCTATCGAATGGGCTGCCAAGACGGCGAGGAACAGCGGCTGTTGGAACTGGCGCAACACATTCGCGGCCATGTCGATGCCATTGCCGAGCAGTTCGGCCAGATTGGCGACGATCGCATTTTGATGATGGCGGGGTTGATGTTGGCCGACGAGCTTTGGGAGGCACGCGACCGCATTGCCGAACTCGAGGGCGGCGATCCCGGCGAGCGCGCCGACGATTCGCCCTCCGACGATGACGAAAAGGCCGGTGGCGATGATCAGGCGGTCGCCTAATCGCCGATCATTCACATCGTATGCGCATATCGATGCCGCGCTCTAGCAGGCTGTTGAAGAACTCGTGTGGATCGCGACACCTGTGGTTTTTTCGTCTCCGGCGAGGAGCGGCGCGCAGCGCGACCTCACCGAGTTCTTCAACAGCCTGCTAGCAATTTGGCAACGAAATACCCATAGTCTGCGCCACGGCAGGGCTGCGAGGTGCGTTAGGAGCTTCATTTTCCCGGGGCCTATAAGATTCACTAGGGAGCTGACCCTGATTGGGATCGTGGTCTCTTTCACTCGGCGCCCACCTACTTTGTAGGGACCCAGGGAATCTTCGCACTCCGACGGCCATCGTGGCCCTGCTAATCCCGCCGACGACCGAATGTGTTCTTGCACTGAATATCGCGCCCCAATGAGG
>JAUVMS010000435.1 GCA_030600135.1 Hyphomicrobiales bacterium
GTCGCGTGGCAAGTCTGCGGGCGACGTGTTGGCAAGAGGATCGCAACGCGCCGGTGGCCGACGCCATTTGCCATTTCCTTGTTGGCGGTTGAGCGGAGGTTTTTTGATTGTGGCTGAGCCTGCAAATTATTCCCCTTCCGCGCCTGTACTTGCAGCAGGCCGTTCGACCATAGGTGAGCTGTTTCGCTCGCGGGCGGCCGTTCGTCCCGATGACATCGCCGTCGAAGACGGTAAAAGACGGTTGACCTATGGCAAGCTCAACGAGCGCGTGAACCGACTTGTGCAGGTGCTCAGCGGCACCGGCGTCGCGCATGGCGATCGGGTGGGGCTTCTGGCACGCAACTGCTTGGAATATCTCGAGGTCGAGTTGGCCACGGCCAAGCTCGGTGCCATTACGGCAGCACTCAATTGGCGTTTGGCGGGCGAAGAGCTTTCCCATTGCATCAACCTGACAACGCCGAAGGTTTTACTGGCACAAGACGATTTTGCCGATGGGCTCGCAAAACTCGAGCTTTGCGACCATCGAACGCTGTTCATTGGTGACGATTACGAGCGGGCCCTGGCAGGCGCCAGCGCAGACGAGCCGGCGATAACGGTGACACCCGAGGGCGGCTTGGTCATCCTTTTTACCAGCGGGACCACGGGGCTTCCGAAAGGCGCCGTGGTCAGTCACCGGGCCATGATCGCACGGGCCTTTGCATTTACCTCCGAGCTTGCAATCGCGCCCGACGAGGGCTTCGTCGCCTGGGCTCCATTCTTTCATATGGCATCAACCGATCATGCGCTCGCGACCCTCATCCGCGGAGGAAAAGTCATCGTGATCGACGGCTTTCAGGCCGATGCCATGATCGATGCCGCGAGACGCGAGCGCATCGGCTGGTTCGTTTTGATCCCGGGGATGGTTGAGCAATTCATCGCGGCGATCGACAAGACCGAGGGGTTCGAGCCGAGGAGCATCCGCGTTTGTGGCGCCATGGCGGACTTGGTGGCGCCGCAGCAAATCGCAGCTGTGAGCAAACGCCTGAAAGCGCCATATCTCAATAGTTTTGGGGCGACGGAAACCGGGTTGCCGCCGGCCACGCGCCACTTGATACCGATGGGTGAGGCACCTGAGGCACTGGCCAAGGAACAATCATCGTGTTGTGAAATCCGCTTGGTCGACCAGGACGGCAACGATGTCGCAGAGGGCGAGCCCGGCGAACTCGCGATCAAAGGGCCGACCTTGTTTTCCGGGTATTGGAACGCCGATGAGGCCAATGCAAAGGACTTTCGCGGCGGCTGGTTTCATATGGGCGATATTTTTCGCCGCCTGCCGAACGGGCGGCTCGAATTCGTCGATCGCGCCAAGTACATGATCAAGAGCGGCGGGGAGAACGTCTATCCAGCGGAGATCGAGCGCGTGCTGTTCGCCGAACCCCGTGTCATTGAAGCGGCCGTGGTGCGCGCAAAGGACGAAAAATGGGGTGAGGCGCCGGTCGCCTTCGTTTGCAGAAGTGATGCGACCTTGGGTGCGGACGATCTCATGATGCGATGTCGCGAGGCGCTTGCCGGCTACAAGCGACCGCGCGAGGTTCGATTTATCGAGTTTGATGATTTCCCCCGCTCGACCACCGGCAAGGTCCAGCGACATCAGCTGGAAGCGCTGCTCGAAGCCGAGGAATAGTGTGCGCAGTAGCAACTGCGGCCGAACGGTCGCTTTCGCGTCTCATCACAGGAAGACGGCAGTGATTGGCTAATTTTTTATTCTTCGTAGGTGAACATGGTTTGTGAGTTGGTCATATTCGATTGCGACGGCGTCTTGGTCGACACCGAACCGATGGCGAACGCCGTCATGGCCAAGACCCTAAGTGAGTTAGGTCTGGTGCTCAGCGTGGAGGACTGTCGAAACCGCTTTATGGGCCGAAGTATCAAGCCGGTGCAGGGCGAGGTTGAGGCGGAAATCGGACGAACGTTGGGGTCAGCATGGCCTGACCAGGTTCGTGAGGCGCTCGAGGATGAATTTCGCAGACAAGGGGTCGAAGCCATTCCTGGTGTGCGTTCTGTGGTCGAAAATCTTCGAGCGTCGGGCATAGCATATTGCGTCGCCTCGTCGGGTCGCGTGCCCAAGATGCGCGTTTCGCTGGGACAAGCGGGACTCTTGCCGTATTTCGAAGATGTGCTCTACAGTGCGGATATGGTGGCGCAGGGCAAGCCGGCGCCAGATGTTTTTCTCCATGCCGCAGACGCCATGGGCGCCGCACCTGAAAATGCGGTGGTGATCGAAGACAGCCTGCCGGGGGTGCAAGCGGGCGTTCGCGCCGGAATGCGGGTCTTTGCCTATACGGGCGACCCTTTTACAAACGCCGAGGAATTGCGGCAGGCAGGTGGTGAAACCTTCGACGATATGCGCCAACTGGTCGACGTGCTGCAATTGCTGCCCGATGGTTGACCATTGTGTTCAGGGACCGATTCGTCGCTGAATCTAGAGGCGCTGCGCCAAACGCACGCCTTGATCGATTGCGCGGCGGGCATCGAGTTCCATGGCAAGCTCGGCACCGCCGATCAGGTAGGCGTTGAGGCCCCGTGAGCGAAGGGCATCGTAGAGGGTGCGATTGGGTTCTTGCCCGGCGCAAATCACAATGGTGTCGGCCCGAATGGTCTGCCGCTCGCCATTGCAGGTGATGTGCAAGCCCTCATCGTCGATGTGTTCGTAGGTGACGCCGGGGAGCATTTTGACCGAGCGCTTGCGCAGAGCGTTGCGAAGGATCCAGCCGGTCGAAACGCCGAGGCCGGCACCAGGCTTGGAACTCTTGCGCTGTAGCATATAGATGTCACGCGCCGGTGTAACGGGGGCAAGGGGATCACCCATCAATCCTCCTGGCAGCGAAATCGAGGTATCGACCGACCACTCCGCAAAGAACCGTGTCGTCTTGCCGTTGAACGCGGACTGTTGAACGAGGTACTCGGCAACGTCGAAACCTATGCCACCCGAGCCGATGATCGCCACAGTTTTTCCGGCTGTCACCTTACCGTTCAATATGTCGACGTAGGAGACGACTTTGGGATGATCGACGCCATCTATGTCGGGCGTTCGCGGCGCGATGCCGGTCGCAACGACCACCTCGTCATACTCGCCCGCTACAATCTCGTCGGCGCTGGGCTCACAATTGAGCCTGATCTCGACACCGCCGTCGCGCAACCGGACATCAAAATAGCGCAGTAGCTCGCCGAACTCCTCCTTGCCCGGCACCGCGCGGGCAAGATTGAGCTGACCGCCGAGACGATCACTCGCTTCGTAGAGCACCACTTGATGTCCTCGAGCGGCCGCTTCACTAGCGAACGCCAGGCCGCCAGCGCCGGCGCCGAGGACGGCGATGCGCTTGGGTTCGTCGGCGGGCTCGTCGGAAAACTCAGTCTCGTAACATGCCTTGGGATTGACCAAGCACGTCGCAACCCGATTTGAGAATATGTAGTCAAGGCACGCCTGATTGCAGGCAATGCAGGTGTTGATGCGTTCAGGCGAACCCTCGCGGGCCTTGCGCATGAATTGCGGGTCGGCGAGTAGCGGCCTGGCCATGGAGACGA
>JAUVMS010000189.1 GCA_030600135.1 Hyphomicrobiales bacterium
CTCACGCAGCGCAACGACGGGATTCTTGTCGTTGTCGCGATCTACAGTGATAGGCATGCCACCGGCAACGGCTCGTGCGCGATGGGCAGCCAGCAAAACCAGCTCAAACCGATTGGGAACTTTGTCAGTGCAGTCCTCGACGGTGACGCGTGCCATGCGGAAATCCTCGATGATGTAAGGGATTAGGAACTATGTATGGGTTTTGCCGTTGCGGTGCAAGCATCGACGATGCCTATAAACAATTGGTTCATGAGCGGTTGGTGATTTCTACGGGTGCCAAGCGTTCTTTGTGCGGCTCCAGGCGGGCTAGCAGCATCTTGGCGGTCAGACCGTAGACCGGATGATGCCAACGCGGTGCGACATCCATCAGCGGCCAAAGCACGAAGGCGCGTCGGTGGAGTTCAGGATGGGGGAGCACGAGTTCGGCCTTTCGACCGGGCGCAGCTCGGCCCCGCAAGGTACCAACGACTTTCTTGTAGTCCAAAACATCGATATCGAGGGGCCGTGGGCCCCAGGCAACGCCGCCGCGACGACCGGCGCGACGTTCAATTGACTTCAGAACGGAAAGCAGAGCCAAGGGCGGCAAATGCACAGTGGCCACAAGAACACAGTTGACAAAATTGGGCTGGACGATAGGACCGAGTGGGGGTGTCTCGTACAGGTATGATACAGACACCGGCCGAACATCGGCACTCGCCAGTTCGGTGCAGGCCCTTGCAAGTGTTTCGGACGGCACACCCCATGCACCTTTAACGTTAGCACCAAGACCAAGCAAAACATCGCCAGTGCCTAACTGCCCGTACAGATTGCCTATAGTCTTGAACAAGCTTATATCCTTGTGGTTAGGGAAACCGTTTTTGTATCGTTGTTCGGCATGACCCATTCTATTTCAAAGGCATTTCAATAGCCTGAGGAGTTTCTTATGAATTTCTACAGTACTGAGCGCGTTGCGCTATTTATCGACGGCGCAAATTTGTATGCAGCTGCAAAAGCACTTAGCTTTGATATTGACTACAAGAAACTACTGGGTTTGTTCCGTACACAGGGACGACTTATTAGAGCGCTCTACTACACAGCCCTTGCAGAAGACCAAGAGTATTCATCAATCCGCCCACTGATTGATTGGCTTGATTATAACGGTTACACAATGGTTACTAAACCGACCAAGGAGTTTACTGACGCCTCCGGTCGCCGCAAAATCAAGGGTAACATGGATATCGAGCTTGCGGTCGATGCGATGGAACTCGCGGAAGGTTTGGATCATATTGTGCTGTTTTCGGGTGATGGCGATTTCCGCTGTCTCGTAGATGCACTGCAACAAAAGGGCAAGCGCGTTAGCGTCGTTTCCACGTTGCAGACGCAGCCCCCCATGGTCGCCGACGAGTTGCGCCGACAGGCCGATCAATTCATCGATCTGGCCGACTTGGAGGACAAGATTTGTCGCGCTCCGGGCCAGCGCCAACAGCGCGAACATGCTCCGCGCGAGCGGCGATATGATGACGAGTCGGACGATGTGGAATATGAAGATTCCGATGATTTCGAAGAGGTTTAGTTGGCGAACCGGTCCGAAAAGCAATTGCACTCTTGATTTCGGCCAACTCCGCAATCGACGACATGACCGGCTCGAAGTAGCGAGCCAATCGCCTTCCCAACACCTATTTTCTTGCGGCTGGATTGAGCAGCCACGCCAGGTTTTGATCGCGTGACCACGCGCCGCGATCTCGAGGCCTTGGCCGAGCCACCGATGGATTGCGCATTGTGCCCGCGTCTGGTGGCCTTTCGCGAGCAGAACCAAGCCAGTTCGCCCGAGTGGTTCAACGCTCCTGTCCCCTCATTTGGGGACAGCGGCGCAAGGGTCCTTATTGTCGGGCTCGCGCCTGGGCTTCAGGGCGCAAACCGAACCGGCAGACCTTTTACCGGCGACTACGCGGGTGACCTGCTCTACGGCACGCTTATCCACTTCGGATTTGCGCGAGGCCCGTATCTAGCCGACCCGGGCGATGGGCTCCAGCTCGTCGACTGCATGATAACCAATGCGGTGCGCTGCGTTCCGCCGCAAAACAAACCGACCGGCGCCGAAGCCAAGGCATGCCGCGCATTCCTGCGCGCGCGAGTAGAGGCCTTGGCCGAACTTCGGATCATCGTTGCATTGGGCCGTGTTGCCCATGATAACGTTGCAACTGCGCTTGGCGTTAAGAAGTCGGCGGTGCCATTCGGCCATGGCGCCAAGCACGAGCTGCCCGGCCGCTTGACGCTGATCGATAGCTACCACTGCTCGCGCTACAACACCAACACCGGCCGGCTCACCGCCGAAATGTTCGAGGCGGTTTTTCACGCGGTTCAGGACGAGCTTGGGAAGTTCAAGACTTAGTCGACCTGTCTCTGTGCGTCGCGGCTAACCCTTCTCTCGCATCAGACGGGCCTTTTGGCGCTGCCAGTCCCGAGACTTTTGAGCCTCGCGCTTGTCGTGCAGCTTCTTGCCCTTGGCCAAGCCGATCTCGAGCTTGGCAATACCGCGCTCGGTGAAATAGAGCCGCAGTGGGACCAACGTCATACCCTCGCGCTGGGCGGCGCCGATGAGCTTGTTGATTTCATTTCGATGCAACAACAGCTTGCGCTGACGGCGTGGCTCGTGATTGTTACGGCCACCCGATTGGGCGTATTCGGGAATGTTTGCGTTGACGAGGTAGATCTCGTTATCTTCAGGGGAGGCATATGCTTCAGCGATATTTGCCTTGCCTGATCTCAGTGACTTCACCTCGCTGCCGTAGAGTTGCAATCCCGCTTCAAAGATCTCCTCGATCGTGTAGTTGTGCCGGGCCTTTCGGTTCACGGCGACGACCTTGCGGCCATCGCCACTCTTAGCCATTGCTCTGATCCTTCCGTCGAACTAGCAGGCTGCTAGACGTTGCTTAGCCCTGCTCGTCGCATCGCCTCATCGACAACCTTGGCGGCCGACTCGGTAATTGGCGTCAATGGTAACCGCGTCTTGGCGTTGCAGCGTCCGAGCCGCCATGCCGCGTACTTCACGGGAATTGGGCTGGCCTCTACAAATAGTGCCTTATGGAGCGGCATCAAGCGGTCCTGGATCTTGAGCGCCTTGGCGTAGTTGCCTTCCAGGCACGATTCCTGGAACTCGGCACAAAGCGCTGGCGCAACGTTAGCCGTCACCGAAATGGCGCCAACACCACCGTGGGCACTGAAACCGAGAGCGGTACCATCCTCGCCGGTAAGTTGGATGAGCTCTTCACCGGCCAGTTCGCGGTGCATCGAGGGCCTTGTCAGGTCGGCCGTTGCATCCTTGATGGCGACGATATTGGTGATGTCCTTGAAAAGCCGGGCCACGGTTTCAGGTAGAATGTCGGAACATGTGCGCCCTGGTACGTTGTACAAGACGATGGGTATATCGGCACTTTCGGCGACCGCCTTATAGTGCTGATAGAGGCCTTCCTGGGTCGGTTTGTTGTAGTAAGGGGCCACGACCAGCGCTCCATCGGCGCCGGCGGCCTTGGCATGGCGCGTAAAATCAATGGCTTCCGCGGTCGAGTTCGAGCCGGTACCAGCGATCACGGGGACACGGCCACCGACGACCTCCACGCAAAGCTCGACAACCCGCTTGTGCTCATCATGATCGAGCGTCGGCGATTCTCCGGTCGTTCCAACCGGCACCAGCCCATGTGTGCCTTCAGCAATTTGCCATTCAACAAGCTCCTGAAATGCCTGCTCGTCGATCCCGCCATTTGCGAACGGTGTGATCAACGCCGTATTGGAGCCCCTAAACATGGTTTTTCCTTTCAGATGCGCGCGCCAAACCAAGGGCTCGCGAAATCTTTCACTCTCACCCGCTCAGAATACCAAAGCCTGGTCACTTTCTCGGACCATAGGCCGTCGCGGATTCCCCTGCAAGACGTGTTCTGGCAGGGTCATTATTCCGCCGAATTCATGGCCGAACAAAGTAACAATCCGTCGTAGGGTGTTCAGTCTTGCCTACATTGTCGGCTTGAGTACGACTGGTGGGCCGCGTTAGCACCTGCGTGACGCCCGAATGACTTCGGTAAATGTACGCGTTTCGGCAGAACAAATTGCTACCTGGATTGGTTACGCAAAAATGGTTATTGACCGGCGCCACGTCGTCACCTTCACTCTCTTCGCAGTTGCACTTGTGCCTCTGGCTGCGGATCCGCCTATTGCCGCTGACGCCAGTACGACAAACCTGACACTACCCCTGGATAACCCGGTGCGACTCGCGCAGCGCATGGCGGTGCCGTTTGCCAACCCGAAGCGCTCGCAACATCCAGATGCGATCGCCGAGGTTCTCAAGGCGAAACAAGTCCAACCGCGAGATGCGTCGCTGGCGCGTACGATCGGTTCGCATGAAAAGGCGATCGCTCCCGTCATGCGAGGCCTGCCAGGTAAGGCAGATCTGGCAAAGGTCAAAGAGGCAATCCTCGCTTACAAGAAAGGCAAGACGGAGCGCGCCGCGGCAGCCGCCCGTGGCATTCAAAACAAGACCGCCCGCAAGCTGGTTCGCTGGTATGCCTATCGAAGCGGTAATTCAGAGGCGAGCGCGCAAACCATCGCCGGTTTCATTCGAAAGAACCCCGACTGGCCGATCCGCCGGCTGCAAACCACGGCGGAGCATGCGCTTTTGAAGAGCAGTATCTCGGCGCAGGAGGTCATTCGCTTTTTCAAAGACAAACCGTCCAAGACAGGGGCAGGACAGGCAGCGCTTGCCGCGGCACTCGCTGCAACCGGCGACCGAGCGCAAGCCAAGAGGCTCGCGAGCGCCGCCTGGCGCAATAATAGGCTCGATAAGAGCACCGAAGCGGCAATCCTTGGCAAGGTCGGAAACCTGTTGAGCGCGGCAGACCACAAATGGCGGGTCGACCGCTTCCTGCTCAAGGACAGCCGTTGGCGCGGCACGCGCAAATCCCGAGCGGCACAGGCGCGGCGTGCCGCCAAGCATTTGAGCAAAGCCGAGCGCAAGAAGATCGAGGCGCGGATCGCGGTCTATACGCGCTCGAGGCGTGCCACCAAACTCTATGGCAAGTTGCCCAAGGGGGCGATGAAGGACTGGGGGGTTTATTTCCAGAAGATCCAGCTCCTGCGCCGGCGCAAGAAGGACCGAGCGGCCTGGAAGCTGCTACTGGCGGCGCCAACGGATCCCAAGCTCGTGGTCAGCCCCGACGACTGGTGGATCGAGCGGCGGGTCAACGCCTACCGCGCGCTCTACCACAAGCAACCGCGTACCGCCTATAAGCTGGTCGCCGATCCGGGTCCGGTTAGCGTCAATCCGCGAAACGAGGCCTCGTTCATGGCCGGTTGGATCGCGCTCAGATTCCTGCGCGACGCCAAGACCGCCGAACGCCATTTCCGCGCCTTTACCAAGACGGCCGACGGCCCACGAACGCGATCGACATCGGCCTATTGGCTGGGGCGTACGCTTGAAGCACTCGACAGGCGCAAAGAAGCCAATCAGCAGTACCGCAACGCAACGAGCTACTTCAACACCTTCTACGGCCAGCTCGCACGCCAGCGGCTCGACCCGTCCAGCAAGCTCATTCGCATTGCTCCGCCACCGATACCCTCAGACGATGTTGTGGCGAGATTTCGGGCGCGCGACGTCATCAAGGCGGCCGTGATCGCCAACAAGGCGGACCTGAACAATGTCATGCGCGCCATTCTGACCGAATTGCGCTACCGCCTCAAAGACCCCCGCGAGCTGGTTCTCCTGGCAGAGGTCGCCAAAACCATCGGCGATACGCAAATGTCGGTGAGAATAGGCAAAACCGGCATGGCACGTGGCCAGAACCTGGTCAACTATGCCTATCCGACCCATGCGATGCCAAAATACAAGCCCCTGCGATCACCACCGGAAAGGGCCATTCTCTTTGCCATCGCGCGCCAGGAAAGTGAGTTCAATACCCTCATTCAAAGCGGAGCGGGTGCACGCGGTATCCTGCAGGTGATGCCCGTGACTGCCAAACACATTTGCAGACAGTACAAAATTCGCTGCAGCATCAAGGCGCTCAAGGCAAATCCTTCCTACAATGCCAAACTTGCCAGCGCCTACATCGCAGACCGCAAGGACGACTTTGCCGGCTCCTACATTATGACCTTTGCCGGTTACAACGCCGGACCGGGACGTGTCCGCTATTGGGTGCGCAACAATGGTGATCCGCGCCACGCCAAAGTCGACCCCATCGACTGGATCGAACTCATTCACATCAAGGAAACCCGCGACTACGTCAAAAAGGTCATGGCCAACGTCCAGGTCTACCGATCCCGGTTGGGCCAGGAAGAGACCGCTTTGCGCATCAACAATGACATTATGCGCGCGCGTCGCGGCGCTCGTAGCGCCAGCAACTGAGTTGTGCTAGTTGCCAAGCCTCAATAAATTGTTGGAATGAGGTTGGCCCTAGTTGCCGGTGTGGTTTGTTTGATTCGCCCGTTTGCAAGTGAAATCGTTACGCTCGGACGCTCTCTCCTCACGTCATCCCCGCTGTTTCGGTGCCAATTTGCTCCAGTTGCAGGCGCACCAATCGCATGTAACGCTTCCAATCAAGAGTTGATTCGCCGAACGCAGAGTCGGTGTAATGTTCGATGCAAGGGGGCGTTTGATGACCAGGCAGTGGAATGATCTCTATTATACCTCGCGCGATGGTTTGCGTTTACATGTTCGCCACTACCCAGTGGCCAACAGCACGCGCAG
>JAUVMS010000156.1 GCA_030600135.1 Hyphomicrobiales bacterium
CCTCATCGATATATGCCTGTACCCATGCCGGCCGTCTGCCACGTCCACTCCACGTAAGATCGGTCTCTGGATCACGATATTTTGGCGGCGCTTTTGAGCCTGGCTTTGCTCCCTTTGCCGTACCAAACAGCTCGTGGATGTCAAATCCTAAATACTTTATGACAAAAAAAATTGATCGCGTGATACTTACTATGACTTCAAATATTTATTGCATGCACACATCAAGACTCGACGCAACCAATCAATACTTGCGGGTCTGCTTTTGGCGGAGTCACTTTCAGGGACGTTTTTTCCCTGTTAGCTGATCTGAATTCCCTGTTATGGGTTCAAAAATTCCCTGTTTTTGAAATTTGAGAATCTACTTTAACCTATTGAAAAACAGGATTTAACTGCGAATGAGGTTCGCCAAAAAGGCCCTTTTTCGTCAATTTTCCCGGTAAATTCCCTGAAAACAGGGAATTTGACACCAGAGACGGGTTCGCAGCGGACTGCATGCACCACCATTCTTGCTTGTGCGTTGCCGACTGCCAAACTGCCATCCCCAGACGGCATTATCCGCTCAAAAGCCTTAGTGGTCGTCGCCGTTTGCTCCCCACTGAAAGTTTGCAAATCAATATCGGCTATGCACCTCGTCAAGCATTGCCCTGAATTGGTATAATCATCACACACATGTGTTTGAGATGTTCTCTCGAATACAGATTGATTACTGATGTTATTTTCATCGACATAAGATTAAACAATGTGGTTTTCTGCTTACATGTCCCAAGAGATCTCGAAATCTTGAACACAAATCGGATGGAGTAAGTGTTTATGCATTTGTCTGGCATCAAGAGGGGGATCTTGGCGGCCACATTCTGTATGAGCTTGCCCGCTGTCGCGCCCGCAGACACCTGGATCAAAGCATCGAACATGGATTGCAGGATCTGGTCGAGCGCTGAGGAGGCCGCCAAGGACACAGCGACCTGGACAGGGATCTGCTCGGAAGGCCGTGCCGCCGGATCTGGCAGGCTCGATTGGTTTGTCGATGGCAAGCTTTGGGGCCGCTACGAAGGCGAAATGTCGGCCGGCAGACTCAATGGCCGTGGTGTGCTCCACATCCAGATGGACAACGGTGGCGTCGATGTCATTGACGGCACTTTCGACGACGGCGAACCGGTCGGCGTCGTCAGCTTCAGGGGCGCAAACGGCGATCGTTTCAAGGGCGAGCTTAAGTCCGGTGCTCCCGACGGCTATGGCACGTTCGAGGACAAGGAAGGTAATGTCTTTGATGGCTATTTCGTCGCCGGCCAGCCACAATCGGGCTTTGCCAAATCCGTTAGCGGCGAGGAGTACCTCGGAGAATTCAAGAATGGCGAACGTCACGGCGAAGGCGTTCTAATCAAGACCGATGGTGAGCTCTATGCCGGCCAGTTCGAGGCGGGCATTGCCTCGGGCCTCGGTAGACTTGCTGACAACGAGGGCGGCATTTTTGTTGGCCAATTCGCAAACGGCGCGCCCGACGGCTACGGCACATATGTCGGAGCTGATGGAACAACGGCCCAAGGTCGCATCAAGGATGGCAAGCCCGATGGCCTGCTGCTGATCACGACGCCCGACGGCAAACAGTCCGTTGAAACCTGGCAAGGGGGAAGGAAAGTCAAATGATGCGCACTCATGCGAAAAGTAGGGTGCCAGCCACCGTTACCGCGGCACTCACCATCGCTCTCATTGCAGGCTGGCCTTCGGTGTCAAATCCGGCCCACGCAGATCCTCTTGCAGGTGGCATCCAGGGCGCGATCGGCGGCGCCATCATCGGTGGCATATTTGGTGGTGGCAGGGGAGCCGCGCGCGGTGCGGCCATTGGTGGCGTCATCGGTCTCGCCGCTGGCGCGGCCAAGGCCGAGCGACGTCGTCGCAAATGGAAAAAGCGCATGAAACGGCGCAGAGGTCGTCGCTACTATTACTATTGATCGCCTGCAACGGTGGCCGACGGCTGTCCGCCCGAGCGGCGAGCCCGCTGCTTGCTCAGTGCTCCACATCCTCGAGCACAGCCTTGTAATGGATCTCCCGCATGCCGATCGCCCGCGCGATATCGCCCAGCTTCTTGCGCTCTTGGGCGGCGACTTTGCCGTCTGAGATGAGCACGCGGTAGGTCGCCTTGATGAGCTGCTCCTTGGTCTCGATGTCGAGCTCATTCTTGACATCGCGAAGGTACGGCAAGGCTTGAAAGCTCCCGTCGCGCCGGGCCTCGGCCGCCGACACGACCTCATCGGGCGAAATCGCCTCGTTCGTCACTTCGTGATAAATCTCGCAGACGTGTTCGATCTCACATTGATCCAAAATTTCATCGGCCTCAGCCATGGAGACCATGGCACGCAGGACAGCCTCCTTGGTCATGCGTTCCTCCGCTGGTTGCGAAGTCCAAATACTCATCATCGCGAGCTTATGACGCCAAGGCCCAATCAGCCAAGCCCATCATCTCCCTATTGACTAACGTGTGCTATTGGTCGCGGGAACTCGTGACTTGGTTCAATCGCTCAGTTTGCTTCAACCGTCATCTTCGTCAAGGCGTCCACCACGCCTGGCACATGGCCGGCTCCCTCGGGCACCGTCAGGCTGGAATTGGCGAAATCATCGCCGATCGGTTCCGCCACCCCGCCGAGCTGTGCAGCAAAAAACGCCTCAACGACGGCAAAAAAGGACAGCCGGTTCTCCGGGCGGGCGAACCCGTGGCCCTCGTCGGGATAAAGCGCATAGGTCACGGCAAGTCCCTTGGCCTTCATCTCGTCGACGATTTGATCGGACTCGGCCTGTTTGACCCGCGGGTCGTTTGCACCCTGTCCGATGAGCAGTGGCTTTGCGATGGCGTCTGCCTTGTGCAAGGGCGAGCGTGCCTTGAGCAGCGCGAGGCCCTCCGGCGTGCGCGGATCGCCGACGCGGCGTGCGAGGTTTTCAAAGAAGGCCTTCCAGTATGGCGGCACGGTTGCGAGCAGAGTTTCCAAGTTCGACGGCCCGACGATATCGACGCCGCAGCAAAACACCTCGGGCGTGAACGCCAGGCCCGCAAGCGTCGCGTAGCCACCGTATGATCCGCCCATGATCGCGATTTTCTCGCGCGTCGTGATCCCCTGCTCGATCGCCCAATCGACGGCATCGAGCAGGTCGTCATGCATCTTGCGGCCCCACTCCAAATCGCCGGCATTGACGAAGCTTTTGCCGAATCCGGTCGAGCCGCGGAAGTTGACGGACAACACGGCATAGCCGCGGTCGGTGAGCCATTGATGGTAGGAATTGAAGCCGTATTCGTCGCGCGACCAGGGTCCGCCATGGACGACGAGCACCATCGGCACCGGCGCGTCGGGGCGGTCGTGGGTTTCGGACGGCGGCGCTGTGACATCGCCGGGTAGGGTGAGATAGGAAACCAGTTCGAGCCCGTCACGCGAGGGGATGACAACTGGATACATCGGCCTCAGCGTTTCGTCCTCGAGCTCCGGGCGTGACGAAAACAGCCGCGCAAGTCCGCGCTCGCGACGGTCATAGAGGTGGTAGGTTCCAGGCTCTTGGGCGCCACTCGCTGAGATGACCCAAAAGGTGTCGTCCTTGTTGCGCCCGGTTATCGCGATTTCGCCGTCGAGTTCGCCCTGAAGAAACTCCAAGTCGCCCGCGACAGCGTCGCCAACGGGTGTCCACTTGAGTTTCAGGTCGTTGACGCCGTAGGCTTCCACAACCTGGCGTGTCGGATGGCGGATGAGCCGGCTCACGTTCGCCCTGTCGTGGGCACCCATGAGGACTTCGCTGTTGTCGGCCCAGTTGCGCCGCATCAGTGCCGCTGTATCGCGACCGAGCGAACTCAACATATGGAAATGCTTGCCGTCGGTCTCGAAGCCCAAAACCTGTGTGACGAGATAATCCTCATGGTCGATATGCAGCATTTCCTCGAAGGCGCCGTCGACGCACTTGAAGACCTTGCGCCCACCCTCTGGCAGGCTCTTTTCCGCCATCCGAACGACCAGCGCATCGTCCAGCGTGACCCCTGAGTACTCTGCCTCGTTGAGAAACGAGAGTTCACGCTCGCCGCTCGCGAGGTCGACACAATAGATGTCGTGCCATGAGGCATCACGGTCGTTGAGGCCAATCGCAATGGTTCCCGGCCGGCTCCAACTGACGCCATAGACCCGGCCCGCGACGCCATCGATCGGCGTCAGGTCCCGCTCGCTCCCGGCATCATGGTCGACCGCATAGACGTGCCAATTCTCGTCCCCTTCGCGATCCTGCATGTAGAGCAAATGCCGGCCATCACGGGCCCAGGCGTACATCCGAATGCCGCGCCCCCGGTCATCGGTGATGCATCGCGCCTCGCTCGGCGCAAGACGGGGCGCGATCCAAAGGTTGAGCACGCCGTCCTTGGGCGCCAGCCAGGAAAGCGTCTCGCCGTCCGGCGAAATGCGGCACATTGTATGCGTGGGATTGCCAAAGAGACGCCGACGGGCGATGAGGCGGCGCTCGCCCGCTGGGACGGCATGTGTCATAGAAGCTTTCTCACAAAGTTGTAACGGCCCGAATGATTTCGGCATTATTCGGCTGAGTTCAAGATCCGGCGGTCGTCGGGTCGATCATCTTTGAGATTTCGATCACGCGCGTCGCCGGAAACCCGCTTAGTTCAGCGTGTTTGTGAACGACGGATTCATCCGTTGCAAGATAAACGCAAAATGTGCGGTCGTCCGCCACATAGGACTGGACCCACTGCACGTCCGGCGCCAACTGGGCGAGCACTTCGTTGGATTTGGCCGCCGCTTCGCGAAGTTGTTCGCGCTCCAAGCTGCCGACCGCCGGGATCTCGCGCTCGATCATGAATTTCCGCATAGTTTCCTCCTCTAATGCTTATTGTGTCGTGCCCGCCAGCCTACCCCCATCGGGCCCTGTCGTCAGGCTTAGAATTCTCGTTTCATAAGTGTCTTCACGTTGTCCGAGTGTCTTGTACTGGTGGGATTGCCGGTCGTTTGACCGGAACTTCTTTGTGGTGCACCAGACCAACACGCAAGCGTTCGCGCAACCTGCTTGGCGCATGCTCGGCCAGCGGGGCCCGGACCTGGCAAGCAGAGCATTTGCTTGCGACAAGCAGGCAATTGCGGCGGCGCAACAAACAGGTTACCCCGTAACTCGCCACAGGATGGAGCGACATGGCGCAGCGCAAAATACTGCTCTTATCGGACGGTCGCCCGGGCCATTATCACCTGGCAGAAGGCGTTGTCGCCGCGCTTGAGCGCCTGGCCCCGGTCGATCTCACGAAAGTCGACGTTCACCGCCGCCGTCTGATGCCGGGCAAGGTCATGCGCAGTCTTTTGGCGCGCGGTGCCACACCCGAGCGGCTGCTGGCACTAGGCTACGGTATCGCGGCCGATCGTTTGCCCGAGGCCGATCTCATCATCTCTGGCGGCGGCGACACCCTGATTGCCAACATCGCCGCGGCTCGCCAGCTTGCGGCAAGCAACATCTATTGTGGCTCGGTCAAAAAAGTTCCGCCCGAACACTTCACCCTCATTGTCTCGTCCTATGCCCGTCATGCCGACCTGCCGCGCCACCTCGTTACTCTGAAGCCCAACCGCATGGATCCGGACGTGCTCGGCCGCCCAAACGTGGTGCCGACGTTCGGTCCGACCAACCCGCCGCGGCTTGCTGCCCTCCTCGTCGGTGGCAATTCGGGTTTGTTTCGCTATTCGCAGTCCGAATGGCGTGCGCTCGTCGAATTTGTCAGTCAGGTTAACGCGGTTTGGGGCACGCGTTGGCTGATCTCGACCTCGCGGCGCACGCCGATCGAGGCCGTGGGCCTGTTCGCCGAACTCGCGCGCGACAAGGGCATCGTCAAGCAGTTCATCGACTATCGGCTTACGGGCCCCGGAACCCTGCCGCAGATTTTCAGGCTTTGCGACGTGATCGTTTGCACCGAGGATTCGAGCACCATGATCTCCGAGGCCATTTGTGCTCGCATTCCGACCGTCGGCGTCTCGCCGATTGACCACGACTTCAAGTCCGAAGAGGCCGAATATCGCCAGTTTATGCTCGACAATGACTGGTGCCGCTTCCTGCCCATGAGCGGGCTCGAGGCGGGACTATTTGGCGAGGCCCTTCAAGCCATAAAGCCACTCCGCGAGAACCATCTCGACAAGCTTGCCCAAAGCCTCAGCGAGCGCCTGCCGGGCTTGGTTTAGGCAACGGGGAATGCAGCGGGTTTGCCTGTTAAGCCGCGCTAATGTTTCTCGAGCGTGGGCACAGGATCGGAAACGATTTTTCGCTGTAATACGAAACTCTTTCGCAAAAATACCTTGCAAGATTTAGTCGCTAATTAACCAAAGAAACTTAGCGTTCCGCTCACCGATAAATGCGGCTGCGTTGAGAAATGTACATGTTTAGAAAAATGATCACAAGGTACCGTTCAAAAAATTCCCTGCTTATTCCAGCGGCATTGGGTGGTATATTTCTCGTTGTTTCCACAACAATTTTTGTGCAAAGCA
Source organism: Hyphomicrobiales bacterium (assembly GCA_030600135.1). Classification (GTDB taxonomy): domain Bacteria; phylum Pseudomonadota; class Alphaproteobacteria; order Rhizobiales; family JAUVMS01; genus JAUVMS01. The sequence continues at coordinate 6,492 of JAUVMS010000156.1, forward strand.
CGCTGAAATGGATGTTTCTTCGCGACGCTCACCAGGGCGGCATTCAGTGGATTGAACTGATTGAAGCGAATATGGATGATTTAGATATGCATTTAACGGGAGAAGAACAGGGCCAAGAAAAAACTTCGCATGGTCATCACGATGAATCTCACTTTTTCAATACGATTCTGTCTGTAGGAAGCATCTACCACATCGAATTGTACGATGTGTCTGGAGTTCAGAAGTATCGCCTTAGTGCCGATCATAAATCAACCAAAAATCATCTTGACATGCAGCACAGCGATGAAGGCATGGCCGACATGGCCCAATATCGCAGCAAACGCAATGTCGCCCACAAATCAATGCAAAAAAAATTGAGGCTCGAAAACAAAAATTTGAACACGACAAGTATCCGGTAAACACGGCGGAGTTGCACAAATTACTGACGCATGAAGCGCACAAGATGGCGCTGATGAATGGAGACGGTGTGGGCCATCCGGTCAAGTACGCCGAGATATACCACCCGTTGTACTCGGGAGATAAATTAATTGGCATGGCTCATGCCTACGTCAATCTGACCACCAACTACGGCGCCTACTTGAGGGTGTTGGTCGGCGGCGCTTTGTTCATTCTGCTGGTTGTGTTGGTCGCCTTTAGTGCACCCTGGTACTTGTTCGTCAAAAGTGAGCGGCAAAAGAAAATCGCGGACCAAAAGGCGCATTACCTTGCAAAACATGATGCCCTAACCGGGTTAGTAAATCGCGCCAGGTTTGACCAACTCGTTGATGAGGCGGTCGAGGAACACCAAGATCGGTCCGAAAACTACGCCATCCACTACGTCGACGTTGATTTGTTCAAAGAGGTCAATGATTTTTTCGGCCACGACACGGGCGATGAACTGCTGATGGCGATTGCCGGGCGCCTGAAATCAGCGGTGCGCGAGAATGATGTCGTTGCCCGAATTGGTGGCGATGAGTTTGCTGTGCTTCAGAATAATGTCCGTCGGGAAAAGGAAGCGACGATTGTCGCCGATCGGATCATAGTCGATC
>JAUVMS010000145.1 GCA_030600135.1 Hyphomicrobiales bacterium
CAGATCTGATCCGGGCGGAGATTGGTGATTCTTTGCCCTTTGAAGAAGGCGTCACCGCTGCTCGGCATCGTGTGCCCTGCAACAATGCTAAAAAGCGTCGTCTTGACTGCCCCATTGGCGCCCATCAATCCGACAATCTCGCCCCGCTGGACAGCAAAACAAATACCGTCAAGCGCCCTCAATCCCCCGAATGTTTTGCTGACCGCATTGATCTTGAGCAACGTCATGACCGCTCCCCTTTCCGAGCGCGACAGAGCATGCCGACAAACCCGTCGGGAGCAAAAACCACAAACGTGATCAAAAACAGCCCGAGAAAAATCATGTAGAGCCTAGGAGCGCTCGTCCAAAGCAGCTCCGACAAAGTGACAAGAAATGCAGCACCCAAGAGCGGGCCACGCGCCTTTGATCACGTTCACCAGCAATTGCCGTGGCGCCTGCCCATCCTGGCGCAGTGCCAGCAAAGCCGCGTGACGCCCACCGGCGGAATGGCCGCCGACAAAGATGCGCCCCGGATCACCGCTATGGCTAGAAATGTTGCGATGGACCCAGGCGATCCCATCGCAACAATCCTCGTATCCGTCAGGAAATATGTGCTTCGGTGCGAGCCTGTATCCCAAACCGACGAATGTCACACCGCAGTCGGCAAGCGCCGGCGCCATGAAGGCCATCCATTCCTTGTAACCGTTGGTCCAGCCACCACCGTGCATGACGCAGAGCACATTGCCATTTGGCTGCGCGGATGAAAACACCAACAGCGATTGGTAGGGATTGGTGCCATAAAAATAATCCACCCCAACCGGGCCGTCGTCCCGTGCCAGCACTTCGGCGTGGTATTTTTCTCCAATTTCTGTGAATGGCTCCTGCGCGGGATAATCCTCGATCCTCATGAAGCTTACTCTTCCGGAAGACGCTTCAGAGAGCATGCCGGCCAGTAGGCGCTCAGAGGTCATAGGCAGGTGGTGGTGACGAAATCCGCTAGCGGCGCTAATGGCGTTGGCAATTGCGGCGGCCACGGGATTGATGCCGATCTCGCCGGCTCCCTTGGCCCCAAACGGGCCATCGGGTTCCGGCGCCTCGACGATATCGCAATGGATCTTGTAAGGTGCGTCGCGACTGGTGGCGATCTTGTAGTCCATCAGCGACGGGTTGGCGAGCCGGGCACCATCCCGGACCATCTCTTCAAAGAGCGCAAATCCGAGACCCTGAACAAATCCCCCCTCGATTTGGGTTTCGACCAGTCCCGGGTTAATGGCACGACCGACATCGACGCTCGACCAAGCCTCTACAACACGGGACTGACCGGTTACGTCGTCGATCTCGACGTCTGTCATCAGAGCCGCGAAACTCATGACACCGATCCGCGGAAACGGGAGCCCCTTGGCCACGGCATGTTTGGGTCCAGTGTATCGCGTTCAAATACCAGGGAATGGGTGGCGACGATGGGCCCGCTTACAGCCCAATGCGCCCGAGCCGACACCTCGGCAAAGGCAAGGTCGGTGTTGGAACCGACGACGCCGACCCGCCCGCCGTTGCGGAGTTCCATGTCCGACAAGTCACACTGCAACATTTCCGCCGCGTGCTGCTTGATCTGAGTCGCCACCTCTTGCGAAGCCGCCACCACGGCGCGACCCGTCGTGTAGGTTACCCACCCGGCTTGCGGTGGTCCCCCAATTACATGGAGAGCCGTCCGTGTCTGGGCTTGCTACGGTCACTTGGCTCAGCGGCACCTTCAGTGATTCCGCACAAATCTGGGCGAGAACCGTGTCCGACCCCTGCCCAATATCCGTTGCCCCTGTATTCAGCGCGATCGTGCAATTGCGCATCGGAACATCGTAGTGTCCGCGTGCCGTCCGCTTTCCACCACCTTGCGAATTCGGTCCCGTGGAAAACAAAAAGTTGCCCGGAAAACAGCGCGAGGCTGCACGGCTGCGCTCGGGCGCATCGCCGAAAAGGGCAATTGAGTCCCAGCGACATTGCGGGTTCATACCCCACCCGACATGGGAGACCGCATAGGGGTCGCGATCGCCGTTGAATTCCTCGCCATCCTTAAGCCACTCACGCATCAAGGCGGCATCCAGGCCCCCTTCGATCTCGGTAACATGGCCCTCGTCTATCGTCAGTCGGACTGGGTCAACGACATAGCGGCAACAGGGAAGGATGATAATATCGCCTGGCTGGATCACCACCGTGCCTAGCGAGCTTTCCTCATTGGGAAAAGCATGGATCAGCCCGACAGCCCAATGATCGAAACGCCCCAATTCATCCGCCATGCCATACTGGCTCAACACCACGTATTCACCGCGTTCAGAGTACAGGTCGGAACCCGCCTTGCTCGTCACATGAATCTTCTGTGTTTTCTCGTAAATCTCGTGCGCGTGCATCTCGGCTTGCTTCAGGCCAGGCGGCGATTGCAGCTGTTCCAGATCGTCCGGAGCGTCGATGACCATCTGGACGCGAACCTTGTTGTTCATGACCTCGCGCAACCACGCTGCAAAGAGCGGCACGTGAAAGATCAAAATCATGTCGCAAGCCATCAGGGCCTCAAGGGCGCCCTTGCACTTTCCATTCGTCTCCTCCCAATCGCAATCTCGCCGCGTTAACAGCGCAGGTGTTTGTGGGTCATTCCCTCAAACGAATGCCATTCGATAATAAGTTCAGTACACCCCTGGTCAATAGAGAATACGTTTCGTTATAAGACCGGCTGGGTAAGGAGGCCAAACCGGATGTGGGTCAAAAGCCAGATCGTCTATGAGGCCATTCTGACGGCTGCCGAGGGTGAATTTGCTGAAAATGGTTACGTCAAAGCGACGATCAACAACATCGCGCGCAGGGCCGAGACGTCGTCTTCGAATGTTTATGTCTATTTTCAATCCAAACTAGAGATTGCTCTCGCGGTCTATGAGCCCTGGTTTAAGAACCAGATATTGGCGCTCGAGCAATCCGTATCTCAGAAAAGGACGGTTGAGAGGAAATTAACTTGTCTTCTTGAGGGGTTGTGGAAATCAATTCCTCGCGACGAGAACCGGCTGACCGCCATGCACATTCAAGCGCTGGCCACCGCCACGCCGCGGGACCCATACAGCTCCGAACTGCTGCGATGGACCGAGTCCAAGATTGCGGAAATTCTATCCGGCGTGTTCGATAAGGACGAAGATCCGCACAATGATTATCTCGCCGTCGCGCATATGATCATGCTCACATTTGATGGCGTGGGCATGAGGCAGAATCTGCGCCAACCACTCGATCGGAGCGGCCAAATGATCTCCCAAATGGTGTCCATGCTCGCCCGGAGCTAGAGCTTGTAGGCGATATAGAGTGCGAGATCCGTCCAAAACCACATCAACGCGGCCGTCGCCAGCATCATCAACGCGAACGGCCAGGCGCCTTTGACGACCTCTTGCAGGCTGGCCCGCCCGACAGCCTGGATAACGAATAGGTTGAGCCCGATTGGCGGTGTGATGAGTGCCGTTTCGATGAGGATAACGAAGAAGATACCAAACCAGATGGGATCGATACCCATTGCCTCGATCGCCGGGAAGAGGACCGGCACCGTAATCAGCAACATACTGAGAGCCTCGAGGAAGAACCCCATTACCAGCAGCACGGCACCAACCGCGAGCATGAACCAGTTCGGGTCGCTAATGTTGCTCGTCAGCACCTGGGAAATGGTTTGCGGGATGAGGTAGAGCGTAATGGCGTAGGAGAAAACTTTCGCGCCGGCAACGATCAGGAAAATCATCACCGTGGTGCGCAATGCGGAATAGGTTGCTTGCCTCACGATCTCCCAGGTCATGCGGCGCATCGCAAACGTGATGATGAGCGCAAGCACGAACCCGAGCCCCGCGCTCTCCGACGGTGTTGCAACACCGGTATAGATTGAACCAATGATGGCGGCCGCCAACGCGATCGTCGGCAAGGCATAGAGAGATGCTTTCGCACGTTCGCGCCAAGTGGCTTTGGCTATCGGCTCGTAATGGCCGCTCAACTTGGCATACACCATCCCATAGATGACGAACGCGCCGGCCAGAAACAATCCAGGACCGATACCTGCCAGGAATAGCGTCGGGATCGACGATTCGGTCACCACGCCGTAGATGATGAGCGGGATTGATGGAGGAATAAGAATACCCAGCGTTCCCCCCGCCGCAAGCAATCCCAGCACGTATGGCCGCTCGTATCCACGCTTCGTCATTTCGGGAATGGCGACCGTCCCGATGGTGGCGGCCGTTGCCACCGAAGATCCGGAAATGGCTGAAAAGAGCGTGCAGCTGAGCACCGTGGCAACCCCGAGGCCGCCCGGCCAGTGACCGACCCAGCTCTGCACGGCAGCGTACAGGTCTCGCCCAACACCGCCCCTGAGCAGAACATTTGACATCAACAGGAACATCGGCACCGCGAGCAACTCGAAGCTGTCCATCGTGCCGTAGAGCCGTTGCGGCACGCTGACAAGCGGCAACCCCTTGAGCCAAAGCAGGATGACGCCTAGTGCACCGAGCGCAATGGCAACTGGCGTCCTGAGGATGAGCAGCGCGATAAGCGCGGTGAGGATATAGATGGCTTCCACGGTCAGTGTGCCACATCGAGCGGATCATCGCGCGAAGGTGGCACGCCGACACTCCAGATGCGGTAGAGCTCGACAACGCCCTGGAGGAAAAGTAGCGTGAACCCCACCCAGACCGAAGCATGCGTTAGCCATATTGGCGGCGCCAGAAAGCTATCCGTGGTGTGGCCGGCCAACGTGGATTTGAGCCAGAGTTGAAACCCGAAGTATGCCGCCACACCGGCGAACACAAACAGCAATATGATCGCAAGTGTTTCAGCGAGGCGCCGCGCAATGCTCGTGTGATCCTTGAGCGCGACCTCGATCGTCACCATCTCGCGATGTTTGAGCACATAGGCCGCTGCGAGGTATGCCGCCCAGACCTGCATGATGCGGCAAACCTCATCGACCCAGATGGTTGGAGCCGTCCCCAGCAGTCCACGCACGATATCGTTGCGCACGATGATCTCGTAGGTGATGAACACACCGATGGCGAAAAACATCCAGGCACAAAGTTTGCCGGCCGATTCCGACAGCGTATCGATGGCGCGCACAAACGCAGGCATGATGCTTCCTGGGTCCCATCAGCTAGGGGCGGCGAATGCCGTTCCGCCCGTCCTCAACCGGCGCCGAGAATTGTGGCGGCCGCCCCGGCCACCACATGTTTACTCCTCCGCCGATCCACTCGTCATGAAAGTTAGTTGCCAAGCGCCTTGAGAACCGCGGCGGCGGCATCGCCGTTTTCCTTGCGAAAGCGCTCCATGACGCCCTTCGTCGCCTGGCGCCATTGTGCCCGTTCTGCTTCCGTCAGATCAACCACGGTCATTTTCGAGCGCATCTCCTCGACGATCGTCTTTTCCCGCGCATAGATCTCGTCGCGTAGCTGTTTTTCAACCGTGGCCGCCGCCTCAAGGATGATGTCCTGCTGCTCCTTGGTGAGGCTTTCAAAGAACTTGTTGTTGATGATGGAAACAAATTCGATCGCGCTGTCGAAGCTCAGCGTCATGTGGTCCATGACCTCGTAGAGCTTGCGGCTCTTGACGGCCGATGCACCGGTCATGCCGACGTCCACCGCACCTTGCTGGTAGGCCAGGAATTGCTTCGACCCTGACATCAATGTTGGCGCACCACCGAGGGCTTGCACGGTCCAGCCCAGAATTTTCCCATAGGTGCGGACTTTTTTGCCTTTCAGATCCGCCGGCGTGCGAATGGCGCTGCCGTTGGTCAAATAGATGTTGCGCCCGAACGCCTGCCACCACAGCACCTTGGCGCCCGTTTCCTTCAGAATTGCAGCATCGAGGATATTGCGCATTTTTGAGCCGGTTGATGTCGCGGCCCGCAATTCAGCTTCGCCCGCGAAAAGGAACGGGACGTTGACCACGTCGACGGCCGCCACCGCACCTGCAAAGCGACCAAGAAATGCCGAGCCCGCCTCAATCGCGCCCGAGCCGACGGCTTGCGGGACCTGCTTGTCCTTGAAGAGTTGGGCCGATGGGAACAGTTGAATCTTGATTTCGCCACCAGACTTCTCCTCGACGATTTTCTTGAACGCCAGCCAGTTCTGTCCAAGCGAATGCTTTTCCGGAAGTTGAAGCGTGACGCGTATGGTCGTCTCGGCGTTGGCGTGGTGCGGCGCAAACGCGGCGAATGAGGCGATCGCGGCGGCCGCCATGAGGCGTTTCATATGGTTTCCTCCCTGGAGTGTCGTACGTCTTGTTCGGCTGTTTCCAGTCGAATAGCGCGCTAGCACGACACTCTAGCCCAGCAAATCCATTCGACAACATGGATCTGCGAAATTTCGAGCTTTTTGCGAGCTAGAACTCTCCCAACCTGCCGCCGCCGAGGAAGATGGGCAGGTCGGGCTGACAGCGGATTATGGGGCGCGATCATTTTAAATGGTCGCGCTTCAGGCCGCGACTGCGGCCCGGCGTGTACGCCGCGCCCGCGCAGCCATGCGCTGCAGGCGCATTTGGCGTGAGCGACAAAAGACTAGACCATGATTCCTTTCAAAAAGATCATGGTCTGGAGGCCGATACATGATTGCTGCATGAAATTTGCCTCCGCGCAGGTTTGTCCAGTGGACACGAGGAATAGACTATACAACTCAAGCGTCCGCCGGTTGTTCGACCGAAAGCCATCTGCTAGCCCGCCAATGTCATTCACACCGTACAAATTTCGCTAATCACCGGGAGGCGACATCTCGCGCAAAACACGCCGTGGCCGGTTTGTGTATTATGCCTTGACGCCAGACGTGCTTCGCCAATCGGGTTGGGTACCAATATAGGAGAGGTCGGATATGATCGAACGCATTGTCTCCGGCGGGCAAACGGGTGTCGATCGCGGCGCCCTCAATGCCGCGCTTGCGGCGGGCTTGCCATGTGGTGGCTGGTGTCCCAAAGGGCGCTTCGCAGAAGACGGCACGATCCCCGACGTCTATCCGCTCGACGAAACGCCAAGCGCGGACCATGCCGAGCGCACCGAATGGAACGTTCGCGATTCCGACGCCACCCTGATCCTTACGCGCAAGGCGGCGCTTTCAGGCGGCACCAGGCTGACCAGAGAGCTGGCCAACCGTCACGAGCGGCCCTGCCTGGTGGTCGATCCGACCGCCCCAGCCAGCCTCGACAGCGTTGTTGCCTGGCTCGACAGCGGCCGCATCAAGACCCTCAATCTCGCAGGCCCGCGCGAAAGCGGTGAGCCGGGCATCGAGGCGCTGGCCCTTGCCTTTGTCGCGGCGTTGTTGGACGAGGTGGGTGCGGCCGGCATGGGCGGATCCTAAGGCCGACTTGGCCGGCGCCAAACCTGCCTTGACCTTCCACCATCGACCTGACCATCTTACGGTCGACGCCAAGTTCGCCAACAAGGATGCCGCCCATGTCCGAGGATCGACCACCCAAATTCGATACGCTCGTCGTTCACGCCGGGGCGGCGCCAGACCCCTCGACCGGTGCCCGTGTCACACCCATTTATCAAACCACATCCTACGTCTTCGACGACGTCGACCACGCCGCCGCGCTCTTCAATCTCGAAGCTTTCGGCAACATCTACACCCGCATCATGAACCCCACGCAGGGCGTTCTCGAGGAGCGGGTCGCCGCACTGGAAGGCGGCACGGCGGCTCTCGCGGTTGCCTCGGGCCATGCCGCGCAACACCTCGTCTTCTACACGCTGATGGAGCCAGGCGACGAATTTATCGCCGCACGCCAGCTCTACGGCGGTTCCATCAACCAGTTCGGTCAGTCCTTCAAGAAGATGGGCTGGCATGTCAAATGGGCTGATGGGCATGATCCGGAGTC
>JAUVMS010000246.1 GCA_030600135.1 Hyphomicrobiales bacterium
ACATCACGGGCGTCATATATTTGATGGCGAGGCGAGCCGCCTCGATGGCGCACTCAAAGCAGTCTTGCGCATTGCTTGCCGCGATTACGGGCAGCGGGGTATCGCCATTCCTACCGTAAACCGCTTGCAGCAAATCCGACTGCTCGGTCTTCGTCGGCAGTCCGGTGGATGGCCCGCCACGCTGGACATTGACGACGACGAGCGGCAATTCGGCGGCAACCGCCAAGCCGATCGCCTCGGTCTTTAGGGCGATGCCGGGCCCCGAACTGGAGGTGACCGCCAGGCAGCCGGAAAAGGAGGCGCCAATTGCCGAGCAAACCGCCGCGATTTCATCCTCGGCGTGGAAGGTGACGACACCCTGATCCTTGTGGCGCGACAGCAGATGAAGGAGCGGTGAGGCGGGCGTGATGGGGTATGACGCAAAGTAAAGCGGCAGGTCGGCCAGCTTGGCTGCGGCGATGAGCCCGAGCCCCAACGATTCGATCCCAGTCGCGGTGCGATACTCGCCAGGCGCCAAGGCCGCAGGGGGCATTGAAATCGTGGAAAAATATTCAGGGATTTCAGCAGTCTCGCCATATGCGTGGCCAGCGTTGAGGGCAGCGACGTTCGCCGCGGCAAGTTCCGGAACGGCGGCGAATTTCTTCTTCAACCAATCGGTGATCGACGTACGGTCTCGTTTAAAAATCCACAGCACGAGACCAAGAGCCCACATATTCTTGCAGCGCAGGGAATTTTTGCGCCCCAGCCCGTACCCCTCAACGGCTTGAAGTGTCAGCTGGGTCATATTGATCGGCAACGTCTGGTACGGCGCCAGGGACCCGTCATCAACCGGCGAACTCCCGTAGCCCGCCTTGGTCAGGTTGCGATCGGTGAATGCGCCCTCATCGAAGATGATCAAGCCGCCTGTCCGCAAATCGTCAATCTGGGTCTTGAGCCCGGCTGGGTTCATGACCACCAGCAAGTCCGCCCGATCGCCTGACGTGAAAATCTCGGTCGAGCCGAAGTTGATGGAATATGACGACACACCATAGACCGTACCGACGGGCGCGCGAATTTCAGCCGGGTAATCCGGCAACGTGGCAAAATCGTTTTGCGCCAAGGCAGTTGAAGCCGCGAATTGGGTGCCCGTGAGTTGCATACCATCGCCTGAATCGCCTGCGAAACGGACACGGGCATAATCGCGTGATTCTAGGAAACTGCCGCCGTCATCACTGCGCAATTCGGGTCGAGCCATCTATCGATCCTCCTTTGCGACAACTCGCGCACTCATTTTAAGGAGTATACTCCTCGAAATGAAACCGTCAAGCAACCATGCACATCAAGCTTGGGCCGACATCAATGATGGCCGCCACGATCTAGCAGGCTGTTGAAAAACTCGTGTGGATCGCGACACCTGTCGATTTTTTGCCTCCGACGAGAAGCGGCGGACAGCGCGCTGCCGGTGCATCGGGCAAGCAAAGCGACGACGGCCGGGGGCGAAAAAACACGGTGTCCCAAAGCGATGCGAGCTCACCGAGTTCTTCAGCAGCCTGCTAGAGCACAACTGGAACATTGGTCGGTATGTGCACGAGTTTGGGCCGAGTCATCTAAACCGAGCGCGATCTGGCTGTCCAGTTCGCACGACAACGGTTTGGGATGGCAGGCGTGTCGTGATAATGCGATGGCCGGCGGTGATGGATGGCACTCGGCAAGCCCGAGCCCAGCGGATCGAGCAAATCATAGGAAGTTGCCGGCATGATGGAATCAAGCGCTGATGAGAAGTCACGGCCAGGCAAGCGACCTGGCCGGCCCTATTCGGATTTGTGGTCTCGGCCCGGTTTCCTGATACGCCGGTTGCATCAAATACACATCGGTCTGTTCGCCGAGGAATGTCAGCAATTTGACATTACGCCGGTCCAGTACGGCTTGCTCACGGTGCTCTATAGTGGAAATGCTCTGGACCAAGTCACACTTGCGACCGAAGTCGGCATCGATCGCACCAGCGGCGCTGACGTAATGCGGCGGTTGGAACGACGTGGCCTTTTGGTTCGGGTTCAATCCAAAGAGGATCGCCGCGCAAAGCTGGTGCAGATTACCGACGAGGGAAAGGCCCTGGTGCGGGCCATGCAACCGTCTATGGAGCGCGCGCAGCAGCGTTTGCTCGCGCCCTTGAAGGCCGCGGAACAAGAATCATTTGTCAAGCTGATGCAGCAATTGATATTGGCGAACAATTCCGCCAGCCGGGCCCCGATGCCGAAAAACATGATCCGGGTCGAGCAATCGTGAAAGGTCTCACGCAGCCGGATTGGGGCTGAGGAAATCGACCTTGTCGGTCCTCTCCTTCCACGCATCGGCGTCTTTGGGGACGACACCGATTTCCGTGATGTTGGGCCAAATGGCGGCATATTTGGTGTTGATTTCCAACCACTTCTGGTCATCCACATCGGTGTCGGGGACGATCGCGTCGACCGGGCACTCTGGCTCGCAAACACCGCAGTCGATGCACTCGTCGGGATGGATCACGAGAATATTTTCGCCTTCATAAAAGCAGTCCACCGGGCAAACGGTAACACAGTCTTGATACTTGCAGTTGATGCAGCTTTCGGTAACGAGATACGTCATTGACCGTTCCTCAATGCGCTTTTGCGGAGCATGCTCCGTATATGCATGAACGGCAACCTCGCGTTCCGAGCGTGATCTCAACCGCGAATGGGCACCGGCAAAACGTCGTAGGCGTGGCTGATTTTGCGACCACGAACAGGATCTTCGAGCTCGAATTCGAAGCGAGGGGCATACCGGACACCGCCGATTGCGCCGCAGGTGCCACCGAACATGAGCGTGCCCTCTTCCAGCTCGCGGTCGCCTTCACCATAGTGGCTCAACAGTTCGCCGGGCGACAACAGGCCCGCGACGCCGCCGTCCTGATACAGAACGCGTTCGCCACCGCCATGAACAAAGGCGCGTAGGCGCAGCTCGTCCCAATGATCCTCAACCTCAGCTAGTGGCCAAAATGTCTTGGCGATGGGCTTGTCGCAAAGCTGCTTGGCCAAGGTGATCCCAAAGCGCTCGAACGCGCGATCCGTATGATCGGAGCCGGCACCGACCCAAATCCGCCCGCCCGTCTTCAGCATCACGTATTCGGCCTCGCCGCTTGAGGCGTCACCGATCACCTCGACCGCATCGGCAGTGACGATCCGTGTAACGCCGACGCGGTAGAATGTCGGCAATTGCTCGGGCGGCGTGACGCCGATCTTGGCAAGCTCGTCGATGTGATGCTGGAGCGCGGCCTTGTCGCGGCCGGTCCAGCCACCGACCACCGCCTTTTTGACGACGATCGTTCGCGTGGTTGTTACATCGCCGTCGAGGAAATCCAGGGTCAGTTCGATCTGGGCGGCCAAGTTAATTCTTCCTTCAGTTATCCGGACCGTATGGCGTATTCGACGCCACGAGCGATGGCGAGCAGTCGGCGGTCCTGGCCGGTGTCGGCCATGAGCATGAAGCCAACCGGCGCCGTTCCCAATTCGTGGCATGGAATGGATATTGCTGGTCGATCGAGGAAGTTGCCGACGGCTGTGTTGCGCAGACACAGGAGGTTGATGGGATTGGAGAGTTCCGGATCCGAAAGGGACGCAATTGTCGGCGGCGTGATTTGAACGGTCGGCAGGGCAAGTGCGTCGAACATGTGGGCTTTTTTGCGAACCACTGCGATCAAGCGCGCGCGCTGCTCGATGAGCTCAATATAGTCCGCGGCACTTTGTGCCTTTCCGGCTTCGAACCTGGCCCGCACCCAGGGATCATAGTGCTCGGCGCGGCTCTCCAAATATGTCCGATGCCAAGCATAGGCATCGGCGCCAACCAGACCACCATTACGATTGACGTGCGGCAGTTCGCCCAGCTCGTTGATGGTGATCGGCTTGAGCGTTACCCCCCGGCTCGACAGGCGCGCGAGCGCGGTTTGATAGGATGCAGCGACATGGTCATCGAGCTTTTCCGTCACATAACCCTCGAGCACGCCAATTCTGAGCCCAATCTCCGGAAAGGACTCCTCATCCACTCCCTCGCCGCCCGACAAGACAGAATCGAGCACGGCGCAGCACGACACGCTGTTGGCCAAAGGTCCGATTGAATCGAGAGTTTTCGAGAGGGGAAATGCGCCTTGGCGCGGGACGCGCGCGGACGTGCTCTTGAAGCCGACAATGCCGCAAAACGCAGCCGGTATGCGGCATGACCCACCGGTGTCGGTGCCGATTGTTGCCGCCGCCATGCCGTCAGCCACTGAAACGGCGCCACCTGACGTCGAGCCGCCGGGAATGCGCCCCGATGGTCGATCGTAGGGATTGAGCGGGGTGCCGAAATGTGTGTTCATGCCGAGCCCTGAATAGGCGAACTCGGTCATGTTGGTCTTTCCGAGGAGAACAAATCCGGCGCGTCGCAGACGGGAAACGACAACGCAATCAACCGCGGCCGCAGCCTCCTCGTCAAGCACGCGAGAACCTGCCCGCGTGACCTCGCCGGCGACATCAAAGAGATCCTTGATCGATATGGGGATGCCGGCGAACGACGGCACGTGCAAGCCCTTTGTACGAGCCTGGTCGATATGATCCGCCTCGGCTTTTGCGCGCTCTTCATAGACAGTGAGGAAGGCGCGCGAGCCCTCTCCCTCTGAATCCGCGATCGCCGATAGGCAGCGATCGACAAGCTCGCGCGACGTGACCTTACCGCGTGCGAGCTTGCGCGACATATCCACTAGGTTGGACATTTGACCGCCTTTGACGGGTCCTGCTGTCCCGGAGCGCAAGTCTTTGCGGCGGGAAAGCCGACTACCGGGACCTTATTGAGGATCGTAGTAATGCTGCTCGATCAACAGGCAGCCGTTTTCAGTGCGAAACGGGCCATGTGGCACATGCGGCGGGCGGCAGCAATAGGTATCGGCGACGAATTTTTCGCCACCCTCGCCGTTCACGTCGCTCCCGACCCACATGTCACCGGAGATGACATAAACCTCTTCCCAATAGTCATGTTCGAAGGGTTCTGTGGTGTATGTGCCAGGCTCGAATTTCAGCAACCTGGTGTGACCGCCACATTTGTTCTCCATGTCGAGCGTGCCGGCCAAAATCTTTTGCTTGATGCCCGAGGGGTAACCTTTTGGCGTCTCCCAGCCTTCGTCCATGTCGAGTTGAATGAATTCGAAATGTTCTTTGTTTACTGCCATGATAACTCTTCCTACTCGGCCGGTTCGGTTGCGAATTTCGGGCTGTCTCTGCGGATCGTATCGGGGTTGTTCCGCGTGGTCTTGAATTTATCCTTTTCGTAGACCGCCTCTGGGATTTCGAAATAGCCGCTTGCGAGTTGCTCGGTGGAAGTCGGCCTCATCCGGATGGAATCAAATGGGCAGACATCGAGACAAAGCTCGCAGCCAATGCAGTTGTCGGCATGGACATCGATCTTGCCCTCAGGGTTCTGCGACAATGCCTCGTAGAAGCAAACCTGAATGCAAACGTTGCATGTCGGGTTCTTGCAGGTATCGTGAACCACTTCGGCGTAGAGTCGCTTCCGTGCGAATTGGTCGGTGTAATCCTTCGCGGCATTGCCGGAAGCAACTCCCAGCATATCGTCCATGGTTTCGTAACCATGCTCGTCCATGAAATTTTCAACACCGCTAATGATTTTGGGTAACCATTTTATTCCCTTGACCATCAGTACAGAACCAATTTGCACGATGCCGGCGCCGGACATGATGAACTCGACGACATCGCGGTGATCGAAAATGCCGTTCGAGCCCGAAATCGGTATGCCGACCTCGCGGTTGATCTTGTGCA